>JACMKO010000341.1 GCA_014380065.1 Leptolyngbya sp. ES-bin-22
GCCAATTCTGTGTAGCGTTTGTACTGCGTCTGCTACAGCTTCAAGTCTGCCTGCTTATGCAGCAAATCAGCTTCATAGCTTTTGAGCGTGGCTCTGGCATTGGCGCTGTTGGCGATCGCCGATTCCACCGTCGCAACAGCGCTACCCACCGTCGCCTCTTGCTTCCGGGGATCAATCAACAAAATGGGTGTGCCAGCAGCGACGGTATCGCCCGCCTTCACCGAAATCTGCGTCACCTGCCCTTCCACACGCGGCTTCAGGCTGACCGATCGCCGCGATACCAGGTTTGCCACATAGTCAGCGCTATCGTTCACGGTGGCTGATTCGATCGCGACAACTTTAACTTTTGTCGGCGGCGGCTTGTTCGCATTTGCTGCCTGTTCACCCTTGCTGCAAGACCCCAGCAAGCTCAGCGCTAACGCTGAGAGAACGAGTTGCTTTGCCAGTAACGTTCCTTTCATTGCCATGCTATGCCCAAATAATGATTGCATCCATCTCCCAGGACTCCAGCCCAGATGCCAATGAGTGAACCGATCCGGTGATCTCATCAGCGTCACAGCCTTGTCAAAAACAAGGCTCTGGGCGATCCCACAATGCCGTTTAGCGCGATGTCATCCATAACCAAGTCACAGGCTCAACCTCAGAGACTCCATCGCTACAGGGTTTCTAACGGTCGCGTGCTCACCATAGTGGGGGCTTAGTCTTCACTCATCACACATCAGGCATACTTCAGGCAGAAAGCATGATCCCCAAGGGGGAAAATATACATAGAAAACGAAGCATAGGACAAATCATAGATAAAATAGAAAAAAAACACAACGGTTTAGTATATCGGATTGATATAAATGCTCGAATTAGCCGCTCTCGGTCTACTGCAACGCGAACCTTTGCACGGCTATCGCCTCAAGCAACAGCTTGAACTCCTTATGAGTAGTTGCATCAGTGTCAATTACGGCACCATTTACCCCCTGCTCAAGCGTCTAGAAAAGCGAGAGGAGATCGCTGTACTCACTGAGTCAGCGGGCGAGAGCGGTTCGCAGCGCAAAATTTACAGCATCACGCCCGAAGGTCAAAAGTTCTGGCGGCAACAGATGTTGGCATATCCTCACGAAAGCTGGGTCAACGCTCGCTCTCGCTTCCTGATCAAATTTCTCTTTTTCAGCTATTTAGAATCAGCGGAGCGCATCAAACTACTCCAATACCGCCTGATGGTTTGCCAACTCCGCCTGGGAAACCGTGAAATGCAGCCACTTTCATCTGACCCTTACGACACAAGGCTTTGGGCGTATTGCGGCGCAGACTTGCAGCGCGAAATCCAGTGGCTTGAGGAACAACTGTCGTACGAACAAACAGCACCGCCGCTTACAAAGACCACACCTCTGCAACTATTTTCGATCGGTGATTGAGATTTCGATCGGTGATTGAGGCGATTTCTGAGCAGAATCCTGCTGTGCGCTGCTGATCTGGGGATGAGGGCACATCAGTTGGAAAATCGGCTCAAATTTCAGTTCGTAATGCCGTCAGCGTCCATTTCTTGTAGCGTTGGCGATTGAGGCAGCCGCGACTATAGGTGACTTCTTGCCCAGCACTAGAGGTAAACTGTACGCACCATTCGCGCTGGCTATGCTGCCAGTAGCCGATCGCTGTCCCAGCCGACAGCACTCCCAGTCCAGCCGCAATGAGGATGAGCTTCTTTTTCACGTTAGACGTTTTCATTGCCACAGAGCACCCAGCTTTAACGACGGCTTTTACCCAATTTAAGCTAAAAAATTAGCAGCAAACCAATCCAGTGTTTCTTAGAGAATAGTATGGCTCAAGCTTCTGGCTTTCCCTGGTATTTTGCGATCGACGATCGCCCCGTCAAAGTCGTCGCCACGCCCAATGGCGGCATGGATGTGCTGATTGCTAATCTGGCAACGGGAAAGCTTGAGCGCGACATGCAATACCTCGCCGATTGTTTTGAGCCAGGGAAGAATGTCCAGCGCCTTTCAGAAGCGGAGTTCAATACTCGTTTGGCAGCCTTAAAGGCATCGTTGCGCGATCGGCAAGCTGATGCCTGAAGGCGTGTGTTGGGTTTACAGCTCGATCACATCTGTAGCTAACGATAGAATCTAACTAGCGTATGAAAAAACTAGCGAACCTCTCTATCTCTTGTCTTACCCATCTGCTTATTTACTCCTTTCTCACGGTAGCCGCGATCTACGTCCTCAAGCGGCGATGGATGCACTCGCTGAACGCTTTGCTCAAAAAATCCGACACGCTGGCTTGGAGTCTCTAGCAACGGCTGGAATGGATGGCACGATCGTCAAAGACTCTACCGCCGAAGATTCTGTATCGCCTCCTCCTCGTCCAAGCGTGACAACTGAGCGTGAGCAACCGCTAGTAAGCACCGCCTACCTAGAATGTCACCCGCTGCTTCTGCATCAACAAATTGAGCAGTTTAGTGACACGCTAATGTCATCCTTCGCCCTAGAAAGCCCTGGTAGTGCCAAGCCACGTAAACTCGCCATCCTGCCGCTTTTTTTGCTGCCCGGTGTACATGTGATGGAAGATATTCCACACGAGATCGCGTTGGCACAACAGGCATTAGGAGAGGCGATCGAGCTTGACCTCCGTCCCGCGATCGGCTCTCATCCAGGGTTGCATCGGTTAGTAACCGAATGCATGGCAACGCAACCCGTCGAAGCGTGGATCTTGCTGGCTCACGGAAGCCGCCGCTCCAATGCTCATAAACCTGTAGAAGATCTGGCAGAGCGCTTAGGTGCGATGTTCGCTTATTGGTCTGTACCGCCTAGTCTTGAGTCCCGTTTGCTAGAACTGTCACAGCTTGGCATTCGGAGCGTTGGCATTCTGCCTTACTTCCTGTTTGCAGGCGGGATTACCGACGCGATCGCCCAAACCGTCGAAACCTTTGCCCAGCAATTCCCCACACTCAAACTACACCTCGCACCCCCACTCTCAGCAAGTTCAGAACTAACAGATCTACTGGTAGATTTGGCACAGGATGAAGGTGACGGTCAGTAGACAGTAGTCAAAATTAACTCAAAATCGTCTTTACACCTCATGCCGCTCCCCTCACTCCTTCCCTATGCAATACACAGGCAAAGTCTATCTAGTCGGCGCGGGTCCTGGCGATCCAGGGTTGATGACGCTGAAGGGTAAGACGCTGCTGGAATGCGCCGATGTTGTGGTTTACGATGCGCTGGTGAGTCCGCAAGTACTGGCGATGATTACTCCAGGGGCAGAGCAAATTAATGCGGGTAAGCGTCGGGGCAAGCACTCGCTGATGCAGACGGACATTACGCAACTGCTGGTGGAGAAGGCGAGAGAGGCAGCGATCGTAGTGCGGCTGAAAGGCGGCGATCCCTTTATGTTTGGGCGCGGCGGTGAGGAGATGGAAGATCTGGTAAAGGCGGGCATTGCAGTAGAAGTGGTGCCAGGTATTACGTCAGGCATTGCGGCTCCGGCGTATGCTGGCATTCCACTGACGCACCGTTCGTATAGTTCTTCAGTGACCTTTGTTACCGGGCATGAGGGCGCGGGAAAATATCGTCCGGCAGTGAACTGGCAAGCGATCGCGCAAGGCTCCGAAACGATCGTCGTTTACATGGGCATTCACAACCTGCCGTACATTACCGAACAGCTTCAGCTTGCGGGATTAAGCGCGCATACACTGGTTGCGCTCGTGCGTTGGGGCACACGACCCGAACAGGAAGCGTTGATCGGGTCATTAGGGACGATCGTGCAGCAGGTAGAAGCCACAAACTTTGAAGCTCCCGCGATCGCGGTGATTGGTCCGGTCGTCAACCTGCACGATCTTCTATCGGGTTGCCGTCCTGCGTCGATCGCATCCGAAAACTACTCCGGCAAATAATCCTCATTTAGCGTCTGTTCTGAAGTAAAAGGTGAGTCGGGAGGGAACGTTTCGATCGGCAACCCTGTTTCCGCCGCAGCAAGTTTTCGTGCTTGCTGATAACTCTTGTTAAACGTTTGCGCGAAGTGAGATCTGAGGCTAGGGCTATCGCCAAAGTCTTTAGACAGACGGCTACGGTGTTCTAAAAGCGTGAAGCGCCAGCTATTAGAACGTCTTTTGGGTTGATATTGATACTTCAGCAGGTGCATCAAAACGACTTCAAGGTTGCTTTCAACCGCTTGTTTTGCACTTCGGCTCATGCCCTCAATTTCTTCCAGAAGATTTTCAATGTCCAGCTTGGCTAACTCGCCGTTACGTAACAGTCTTGCTGTTTCTTCTAGCCAAAGGTAGAAGTCATGATCGTAAAGCTGAGCGGCAGGAACAGACGTTTGTGGATGCTGAATAGTCATCGCAATTACCTAGCATTGGTAAATAACGTTGTTCGCAGTCTAACATGAGCCGTTTTAGGGCTGTTGGCGGATGCGTTAGGGTTAGAGTAGGCGATCGCCGCAACCGTTTCAGCACATGAGCAGCAGCAAAGCTCAAATCATGTCGGTCTGCTGATTGAAACAATCAAAATTAATCGTTCCAAGTAAGGTTAGCCATTGTCCTCACACATTGAATTACAGATTGAAGCGTTAAGTGCTGCTGAGGGGCTACACGAACGTCTCGATCGATACCTTTCTGAAGCACTGCCTGCTATCTCGCGATCGCGGGCTCAGAAGCTCGTTGAACAAGGGCAGGTAGAGGTGAATGGACAGATTTGCACCTCTAAGAAACTGATGGTACAGGTGGGCGATCGCATTCACATCACCATTCCTGATGCCAAACCGCTCGCTCTTCAGGCAGAAGCGATTCCCCTGGAGATCCTCTACGAAGATGATCATCTACTGATCATCAACAAGCCAGTGGGATTGGTGGTACATCCGGCTCCAGGGCATGAAGGCGGTACGCTGGTCAATGCGCTGCTGGCACACTGCGACAAGCTAGCGGGTATTGGCGGCGTACAGCGTCCGGGGATTGTACATCGGTTGGACAAGGACACCAGCGGCGCGATCGCGGTTGCTAAGACCGATCAGGCGCACCAGCATTTACAAGCACAACTGAAGGCAAAAACAGCGCGACGAGATTATCTGGCAGTCATTTACGGTGCGCCTGCTGCTGTCAGTGGCACGATCGACCTGCCGATTGGTCGCCATTTAATCGATCGCAAAAAGATGGCAATCATCCCTGAAGAGAAAGGCGGTCGCCGTGCTGTGACCCATTGGCAAGTCAGAGAGCGGATGGGTAACTACACCTTGATACAGTTTGCGCTTGAAACTGGACGGACACACCAAATTCGCGTGCACAGTGCCAGGATGGGGCATCCGATCGTGGGTGATACGGTCTATGGTGCCGGACGAGCGATCGGGGTCAAGCTGACGGGGCAAGCACTTCACGCCTGGCGACTACAGTTGGAGCATCCCGTGTTGGGCACGACGATCGCCGTCATTGCACCCATACCCGCAACCTTCACAACTCTGGTTGAAACGTTGCGCCGACGCAATGCTGCAACAATTTCAAGAACTTGAGGCGATACGATCGTTACAAAAAGATACAAACAAAGCGTTTCGCGGTTGCATCTGCCCTTGAGTCGCTGAGAAGCAAAAGTATCGAATGTGTCCGGCTTTGCAGCAAACCTTAAAAAAGCCTAATGACTATTTCAGCGAAGATACGCGTAAACATCTCTGGCTAAATGTAACGAAATATTTCCAAAATCGTTGCAGGTGAAGCGCTGAAACTCCTCCTTGGCAATGGTTTGATTGCCATCTGCTCGGCGCTTCAGAACTCGCAACAACTTGTAATAAGTAATGTACCCAGTAGCATTGTATAAAGGGAACCTGAAGGGTTAAACACCAGGCAACGCATAACTAAAGCACTGATTTATCGAGTTTTCGAGTCTCTCATACAAATATGAAATTTTCTCAGATTTCTTTAATGTTTGCTTTCCTACTCACTGGGGTAAGCAGCATTGTGAGCGACTGGAGTTGATGTTTTGCCACTGGTTTGTTTATGCCCCTTCAGACTGTCTCTTCAGCTAGCTGACCCAACTGGATCGCCAGCTACATCGAAATCGAACTCAACCAAGTTACTTAGGAGAGTAAATCCATGCTAGATGCATTCGCCAAGGTTGTTTCTCAGGCTGATGCCAAGGGTGAATTTCTGAGCGGTTCTCAGCTTGATGCTTTGTCCAACATGGTCAAAGATGGCAACAAGCGCCTGGACACCGTCAACCGGATCACCAGTAATGCGTCCACGATCGTGGCTAACGCCGCTCGCTCTTTGTTTGAAGAGCAGCCCCAATTGATCCAACCCGGTGGTAACGCTTACACCAACCGTCGGATGGCTGCTTGCCTGCGCGACATGGAAATCATCTTGCGCTATGTGACCTACGCCACTTTGGCTGGTGATTCCAGCGTCCTCGACGATCGTTGCTTGAACGGTCTACGCGAAACCTACCAGGCGCTTGGCGTTCCCGGTGGCTCTGTTGCGTCTGGCGTTGGCAAAATGAAAGAAGCCGCACTCGCGATGGTGAACGACACCAACGGTATCACCAAAGGCGACTGTAGCGCTCTTTCATCTGAGGTTTCTGGCTACTTCGATCGCGCCGCTGCGGCTGTCGGCTAATTCCTCTGATACGTGTGCTGGTGCTGTTACAGCATCTTCACTCACGGTTACATACTTCTTTCCGATTCTTTGCAAGACACATCAAAGGGAGATACCTAAATCATGAAGACCCCGATTACTGAAGCGATCGCTGCTGCTGATACCCAAGGTCGTTTCCTTGGCAACACCGAATTACAAGCTGTTAACGGTCGCTTTGAGCGCGCTGCTGCCAGCTTGGAAGCCGCACGTGCGTTGACCAACAACGCTCAGAAGCTCATTGACGGTGCTGCTAATGCGGTGTACCAAAAGTTCCCATACACCACCCAAACTCAGGGCGCTAACTTTGCTGCGGATTCCCGTGGTAAGTCCAAGTGTGCTCGTGACATCGGCTACTACCTGCGGATGGTGACCTACAGCCTCGTTGCTGGTGGCACCGGACCGATGGATGAGTACCTGATTGCTGGTTTGGATGAAATCAACCGCACCTTCGACCTGTCTCCTAGCTGGTACGTGGAAGCTCTGAAGAGCATCAAAGCGAACCACGGTCTGTCTGGTCAAGCAGCCAACGAAGCCAACACCTACATCGACTACGCGATCAACGCTCTCAGCTAGTTGACCGTGTCGCCCGGAAAGGTATGCAAGTGCTGGCAGTAATGGCTAGTGAATGTTTACCTTTCCGGGCATTCCTTTTTTGGGGCTATGGTACGGCGTTTTTCGTGAACACTTTTAAAGATGTTATGGGGAATGGGCTATGGCAGGCTTAATTGCAGCGGATCGTTTGGGGATTCGAGCCTTTGAGGAATCAGGGCAGGTGGAACTCCGCGCTAACCGGACGGAAGCGGATACGCAAGGGGTGATCTGGGCAGCTTATCGTCAGGTGCTTGGGAACGATCATTTGATGGCAAGTGAACGGTTGACCAGCGCTGAGTCGCTTTTGCGTCAAGGGCAATTGACGGTACGAGATTTTATTCGCTCGATCGCGCTTTCAGAACTGTATCAACGCAAATTTTTTCAATCCAACTCTCAAACTCGCTTCATTGAGTTGAACTATAAGCATTTATTGGGTCGTGTTCCCTACGACGAAGCTGAGATCAGCGATCACGTTGACCTCTACAACACACGGGGATACGAAGCTGAAATTAATTCTTATCTCGACTCGGCTGAATATCAGGCAAATTTTGGCGACTCCGTGGTGCCCTACTATCGGGGGTTTGAATTTTATACAGGTGCTAGAACCGTAGGGTTTAATCGCATGTTTCGGCTGTATCGCGGCTATGCCAACAGCGATCGTGCTCAGTACGGCAACACTCGCGCCCGTCTCACACAGGAATTGGCAAAGAATCTGCCGGGTCCAATCAATCCGCCCTCTAGCGTTCGTCTTTCGTCTACGAACGAGTCGAGCCTGGTTGGTGCGGCTGGTGGCGATCGACAGCAGCTTTATCGAGTGCGCGTGGTGCAGGGCGCTTCTGCACGTGCCCCTCAAGTGCGCTTGAGCAACACAGAGTTTCTCGTCCCTTACGAGCAGCTTTCGACCAAATTGCAGCAGATTAGCCGTACGGGTGGCAAGATTGCCAGCATTACACCTGCTTAAATCGCGAGAAGTTGCTAATGGTTGGCGAACGACTGACTAATCATTGGCAACCAACAACTTTAACAACAAGGAGCACTCCACGTGGCAATTACCACAGCAGCATCCCGTTTAGGGACATCCGCTTTTAGTGACACCAATCGCATTGAACTACGTCAACATGCGTCCAGAGAAGAGATTGCAAACGTCATTCGTGCCGTCTATCGCCAGCTCTTGGGCAATGACTACCTCATGGCATCGGAACGTCTGACCAGCGCTGAATCGCTTTTACGCGATGGCAGTCTCTCGGTGCGCGAGTTTGTCCGTGCGGTTGCTAAATCAGAGCTGTATAAGTCCAAATTTTTCTATAACAGCTTTCTAACGCGGCTAATTGAGCTGAACTACAAGCATCTGCTGGGTCGCGCTCCCTATGATGAGTCGGAAGTGATTGCTCATCTGGATCTCTATCAAGCGAAGGGCTATGACGTTGAAATCGATTCCTACATCGATTCGGCAGAATACCAAGAAAACTTTGGCGAAAACGTCGTTCCTTACTACCGTGGGTTTCAGTTTCACACGGGAGCCAGAACGGTTGGTTTTACAAACCTCTTCAAGCTCTACCGGGGTTATGCCAATAGCGATCGTGCTCAAGCTGGTAGCAACTCGTCGCGTCTCGCGCGCAATCTGGCACGCAACAGCGCGTCTACCATTTTAGGACCATCTGGCAACAGCGGTTGGTCGCACTACAGCGCGTCAGATGATGTGGCACCGAATAAGTGTCTGGGTGGTTCCTTTGGCGAAAGCGGTCGCGTCTATCGGATTGAAGTCGCTGGAGTGCGCGGTTCTGGCTATCCCAGTGTCCGTCGCAGCAGCACTGCCTTCCTCGTGCCCTATGAACAGCTTTCAAGCAAAATGCAGCAGATTCAGCGCACGGGTGCGCGGATTGTCAGCATTAACCCAGCGTAGATACAGTTCTAAGTGATGAGTTTTGAGTTGCAAATTTCGTCCGCACTCAAAACTCAACATTCAAAATTCAAAAACCCATTAGGAGATACGACACGATGTTTGGTCAAACCACGAGCGGTAGTGCAGCAAACTCTCTGTCTGGTAGCCGCGTGTTCCGTTATGAAGTCGTGGGGCTAAAGCAAAACGACGAAGCGGATAAACAAAGCTACCCCATTCGTCAGAGCGGCAGCGTCTTTATGACCGTGCCTTACAGCCGCATGAATGAAGAAATGCAGCGAATCACGCGACTGGGCGGCAAGATCGTCAGCATTCAGCCACTGACCGTTGATGCTCCTGTCCATGCCGAAAAGGCTACGAAGTCAAAGTCCTAAGTGGTCGCCTCATGCTTGATTCGATCGCACCGTCCCTAGAACCTTCGCTATCTGCACCTCCCGGCAGTGATGTTTGGACTGTGGAGCAAGCCATTGCGAAGCTGAGTCATAAGGATACGGGGCTTCGCTACTATGCTGCCTGGTGGTTGGGTAAGGTTCTAGGAACTGCGGGTACTGACGCTGAGCATCATGCCGCCGCTGTCGATGCCTTGATGCTGGCTTTGCAGGATGAAGCCGATCGCACGGAGTTGGGTGGATATCCTCTGCGACGAAATGCGGCTAGAGCGCTAGGCAAATTAGCCGATCGTCGGGCAGTGCCAAGCTTAATGGTCTGCTTAGACTGTGATGACTTCTATGTCCGCGAAGCCGCTGCCCAGGCGCTGGGATCGTTGGGCGATCGCACCTGCATTCCTGCTCTCATTCGCCTTTTAGACGGTGGTGTTGCAGCCGCCCAACTTGTGCCAGGACGACCCCATCTGACGCAGCCTTACGAAGCAGTGATTGAAGCGCTGGGGGCACTTGCTGCGATCGAAACCACCGACCTGATTCGTCCGTTTGTGGAGCATCCAGTGGCGCGAGTGCAGTATGCCGCCACGCGAGCCATGTATCAGTTGACTCAAAATCCAGCGTATGGTGAGCGGCTGGTACATGCGCTGCAAGGTAGCGATATTCAGCTTCGCCGCACAGCACTCTCCGATCTTGGTGCCATTGGCTATGCGCCAGCGGCTGAGGCGATCGCGTCCTCTGCCGCCGAAAATAGCTTTAAGCTCTTTGCACTCAAAGGGCTTTTAGAACACCAACTGCGCTTGGAGACGACTGAGGCGTTGGATGAGCGATCGCTGCAAATCATGACACTGATGGACAGCCTTTTATGAGGTTTAGGAAGACGGAATATGACTTCTCCCATCCTCTACAAAAAATCTCGAAAGGCAACCTGTTGAACGCTATTCCTCTCGCCGCTTAACCGTGACTGATTCTTCTCTCTCCGCCTTAATTCATGCGATCGATCAAGCAGACTCGCCCGTGCGCTTGATGACAGCGGTTCGTGCGCTGGCAGACGCTCGTCTGGAAGAGGGTATCCCGGCGTTGATTCAGGCATTGGGCTACAACAACCCCGGCGCTGCCGTCATGGCAGTCAATGGCTTGGTGCAGTTGAGTGAGGTTGCTGTACAGCCCTTGCTAGAGCAGCTTGATGGTTACAACTATGGCGCTAGAGCCTATGCCATTCGCGCACTGGCAGCGATCGCCGATCCGCGTGCCCTGGATGCCCTGCTTGATGCGGCTGTCAATGATTTTGCGCCGAGCGTCAGGCGTGCTGCCATCAAAGGGATCGGCTCGCTTCACTGGCAGTTGTTAGCGGAGGACGACCGCGCAATCGCCCAAACCCACGTACTAGAGACATTACTGCTCGTTTCTAGTGACCCAGACTGGGCAAATCGGTACGCTGCCGTGGTCGGTCTGCAAGCCTTAGCGGTTGCTCTAGCGAAGACGGCGATCGATACGTCCCACGTCTCTCAGCTTTCCACGCGTCTAGCAGCACTGGCGCAAACTGACCCCGATCCAGCGACCAAAGCACGCGCCCGTATGGCGCAACAGCACCTCCGACAGCTCAGTCAGCCACTGCTGGTCGCCTAACATTCACCCGCTTCCGTTTTTCCTCTACACCCGTAACTACTATGGCTCTTCCCCTGCTTGACGTGAAACCCAAAACGCAGAACCAGCGTGTTGATGGCTATGATGTGCCCGATGAAGACGATCCCCAGCTTTATCGGCTGCGCGATGCGATCTCTGACGCTGATGTGGATGCGATCGTTTGGGCAGCATACCGTCAAATTTTTAGCGAACACCTGATTCTGGAAAGCTATCGTCAGCCGTTCCTCGAATCGCAGCTACGAAACCGAGCCATTTCAGTACGCGAACTCATCCGAGGTTTGGGTAAGTCAGAGGTTTACCGTGAGCTGGTCGGCGAAACCAATTCCAATTACCGTCTGGTGGACATCACCTTTAAGCGGCTTCTTGGTCGCGCGTCTTACAGCAAAGATGAGCAAATTGCTCAGTCGATCGTCATTGCAACTCGTGGGCTGCATGGCTTCATCGACAGCATCGTGGATGGTGACGAATATCAGCAGAACTTTGGCGACGATATCGTGCCCTATCAACGTCGCCGTTTGGAAGGACGACCGTTTAACCTGGTGAATCCTCGCTACAGCGAATACTGGCGCGGTCGGTTGCTCGATCGGGAACTGGCGGGTCGCACGTACTATCAGGTGCGCACCTATCAGTCGGGTGCACTGGACAAGAAGGTGGTTCGTCAGGCAATCCCAGCCGGATTTCTGAGCATGGCACAATCCATGCTGATACCGCAGGTTAACTACCAGCGCGATGTTGCCCGCGCAACGTCTAGTGCCATCAAAGTGCCTGAAAGCAGCCGTTCTGCTGAGTCAGCAAGACCCACGGTTAACCGCACAGCAGTCGCGTTGCCCTACCGCTACTTGTTCAGCGATCCAAAAGTCTGATTGGTTGTTGGTTTTTAGTTGTTAGTTGTTAGTGTTTCTAAAAACTAACAACTAACAACTAAGTTCGCCCTTTCATCCCCTTTATTACTTATGACCATTCCACTCCTAACCTATAAACCTGCATCGCAGAACCAGCGTGTTGCTGGCTACGAGGTGCCTGGTGAAGACACGCCCTACCTTTACCGTTTGGAAGACACGCCGGATCAAGCGTCCGTTGAAGCCTTGATCTGGGCAGCGTACCGTCAAGTGTTTAGCGAACATGTGATTCTCAGAAGCAGCCGTCAGGTCACTCTAGAATCACAGCTCAAAAATCGTGCGATTAGCGTGCGCGATTTTGTGCGTGGCTTGGCGAAGTCCGATGTGTACCGTCAACTGGTGGTAGAGACAAACTCAAACTACCGCATCGTTGAACTCAGCCTAAAGCGGCTCTTGGGTCGTGCGCCCTACAACAAAGACGAAGAGATTGCCTGGTCAATCAAAATTGCCACATTAGGCTGGCAGCAGTTTGTTGATACGCTGCTAGACAGTGGGGAATATACGCAAGCGTTCGGTGACAACACCGTACCGTATCAGCGTCGTCGCTATAAAGATCGTCCGTTTAATCTAGTCACGCCACGCTATGGCGACTACTGGCGCGACAAGCTAGAAGACGAGCGCTACAAGTGGGGTGCTGTGAGCAATTTTCTCGACATGGCGCGATCGCTCAAAATCACGCCAAACAAAGTTGCAGCCGTACAAACTGCTAAGATCAAGATTCCAGACATGACCCGCAGCGCTTCATCACAGGGCGTTCTCGTGTCAATCAGCACGACCTCTGGATTCCCACTGCGCTAGCGTCGCCGTTAGCAAACTGTTTTGACCACCTAACACATAGGGAGACTCTGGCATGGCACTGCCCTTGCTCGATTACAAACCAACGACTCAAAATCATCGCGTTCGCAGCTTTGGAGCGGCGGATCTCAACGAAGATACCCCTTATATCTATCGCCTGGAAGACACGAATTCTAACGAAGAAATTGAAGCGCTGATCTGGGCAGCGTATCGTCAGGTGTTTAGTGAGCACGAGACGCTTCGGTTCAACCGCCAGACCACGCTGGAGAGCCGCCTCAAGAACCGCTCTCTCACCGTGCGCGACTTTATGCGCGAACTGGCAAAATCCGAGCGGTTTTACCGGATGGTCGTCGAGGTCAACAATAACTATCGCCTCGTTGAAATTGTGCTCAAGCGCTTTTTGGGACGCGATTCTTACAACAAGGACGAAGAGATTGCCTGGTCGATCGTCATTGCAACAAAAGGCTTTAACGGGTTCATTGACACCTTGCTAGATAGTGAAGCATACACCGAAGCCTTTGGTGACTATATACTTCCCTACCAGCGTAAACGCATGGAAAGCCGCCCCTTCAACCTGGTGACTCCACGCTACGGCGAAGAGCATCGCGAAAGCTACGGCATTACTCAGTACGACTGGCGCTTTACTCTGGAGAAGTACTACACCAAAAAATTCCAGGATCGCAAGTTGCCCGAAGGCGATCCGCGTCGCTTTATCTCAGTCGCAGCCGCGATCGCGCCCAAAGGCAACTACGCTCAACGCATCAGTGCCTCTGACATCGATTACATGAGCAAAGTGCCTGTGCGTGGCAGACGGTAGTGAAAAGGATGAAGGCTAAAGGATAAAGGATAAATTCAATTCGTTGTCCCTTTGCCTATTGGTAGCTTGCATAAGCTGGGTCTGGTTTTCGTTAGTTAATGGTTCGTTGGGAACGGTCTCGGTTTCCTCTGAATGATTGCTAGCGGTGATCAGACCCAGTTCGCGTTTCAGCCGTGCTTACGTCAATCAGCACTTGTCCAAACGTCATCCCAGGGTGCGCCGCCTGTTTCAAGTCCGCCGCGATCGCTGGTTGCCTCTAGCAGAGTTGTGTGGCGTTGGCGATCGTGTAGCCGTAGCGTTATCTGCCCTAGCATCGTGTCGCGGCAGGCAAAGACCAACCCGTTTGCAGTGGGAGCGCGTAGTGGCGTACCAGGAAGATCAGTTGTGCCCGTTAGCTCAACCGTGTACTGACTGGTTTCCGCCCACATGCGCCAGTTGCCCCAGGGATGAATCTCCCAATGTACCTGAGCATTCCAGGGAGCGAACTCATAGAACGTGCCGCGATAATGTATGCCAATCATCGCCACTGATTCCATCCACCACAGCACGCCCCGACGACCACCACCCGCTGTTAGTGCTAAATCTGGCTCTCCTTCAAAACTATTGCAGTTCAGCCAAAACCACTTTTGCGGAAACGCACCACCCCAATTCTTTTCACTGTAGGCTGGGGCGTTCTCAAAGGTGTAGCGCTGATCATTCCACTCAATCCAGCCCGTAGCGAGACCGTGCGCCATCAAGATCTGCCAGCCCGGTTCAAAAACTTGCAGCGACGACAGCCAGCCTGCTGTGGATTGTTGCAAACGGTTCGCATCTCCCCATCCATACACTGGCTGAATTTGATACTCCCACCGCGCCGATACGCCTGATGGCTCGCGCAAAGTGCCCTGATGCCAGGTAGCCGTTGCTTGGTAGCCTTCCTGGATGTATTCAGTGAACTGTTCAGGTTGCAGAAAGCCAGGAGTCTTGAGTTTTGTCTCCTCTCCCCTCTCCCCTCTCCCCTCTCTTCTTTTCCCCCAATGACCTAATCCCAACGCATGTTTCCACGCCCAAAAGGTCGTTACATCAGGAAAGGTGCGACACAAATACTCGTCATTGGGACCCAGAATTTGAGCCGCTCCACCGCTATGGGCTTGTCGCCCGATCGGGTCTTCAATGGAGTACATAAACGCAAACGTTTGACCGCAATCGGGTAGCGTGACGCGGTAGTACCAGCCTTCAAAGAAGCGACGATCGCTGCTGTCCCAGTGATAGCCGCTATGAGGGGTTTGCAAGCGACTGAAATGAGCGGGAGACTGGGATGACACGGTTTAGAGGATAAACGCTGTTGATTAATCGTGCTGGTCTGAGGGTAGTGAAAGAGAGCCTGCTAACAAATCTTCCATCTCCATGCGCTGCTCCATTTGGCGAAGGAAGTAGCCCGTCATCATTGCCGATGCTAGCAGCCCAGCCAAGTTGTCACGATCGGTCGTAATTTTGACGTTGAAGTCTTCGGATGGCAACAGACCGACCAACCCCTGTACGTTGTGTGAAATGATTTGCTTTACGTCAGGCGTTACCAGTTTAACAACCTGAGCAAGGATTTCAGGCGGCTGGTGCTGAAGATATTTCAGCAATTCGTTCGACTCGTGTTCCTCAACGTCGGCACCGAGAAAATTCGCGCTATTGGGGTTAAAGACCATGTGCTAGCTTGATATCCGTTTCGCCTATTCTGACACTTCTTACCGTAACTGCAACCCGTACCTTTAGGGTGAGACAACTCGAAGATTACTCATTGATCAGAAGAATTACGGTCAGTGCGTAGAAGCAGGCGTAAGCGATCGTTTAAGCCTGAGAGGATGTTTGAACAGCTAATTGCGTCATTCACCCCTGATTAAACACAGCCCCACTGGGCAACGCCCCTCAAAGGACTCCAAGCCCGATCGAGCAAACATTTAACCCGTTGCAATGGGTTCGTGCCGCTAACCAGCTTACCAATCACGGGCAGAATGGCTCAAGGCTTTGACTTCATGTGTTGATCAAACTCCTGCGGCAGTTGGTGCATTTGAAAGTATTGATGAAACTTATTTGTGACTTGTAACCAGTAGGAGCGACCATCGGACTGTCTACGTTTGCGGACGAAACCCAGTTCGACAAGCTCTGGAACGTGCTGATACGTGCCAGAGCCGCGCAACTCAACCAACTCCGTTTGCGAGATGGGACCACGGAGGGCGATCGCCGCTAGCGTTCGCAGCGCACCCAATCCTAAATCGGCAGGCACTAGCGTCTGTACGAGATGGTGAAACGTTTCGCGTAGCTGTAGCGTGTAGCCGTTAGGTGTTTCCGTCACTTCTAACGCACTGTCACGGTGGGCATATTCCGTGATTAGTTCAATCAAGCCTTCCTCAGCCGCTTCACGATCGCACTCGGCAAACTCCGCAATTTCCGCCACCGTGAGCGGCTGCGCTTTCAAATACAAAATAGCTTCGATTTTACTAGCAAGGCGAGGCATGGAGGAAAAGGGGAAGAGGAAAGGCTAAAGGATGAAGGATAAAGGCTAAATGTTTGAAATTAAATAGTCTGGCTAATGGGTGTAAGGGCTATTGTCCATTTTTTATCCTTCATCCTTTAGCCTTCATACTTTCTCCATCCCTTAATCCAAATTTCGTCCCGTTAGCTCTACAAAAATATCTTCCAGATTCGACGGTCTTACCATCATGCCAGTTTTGTCGGTTTGCTGGTTGAGATAAGTATTCGCATCGTCAACAGTCGGAAAGAATTTGTAATCCCAGCGATCGTCAGTTTGCTTCATCACCAACCCTTCACCATGTTTCTGCCGAAAGTCTTGAAGCGTGCCAAGTTCAATCAATTTACCAGCATCCATAATGCCAATGCGATCGCAAAGGTACTCCACCTCATCCATGTAGTGAGTGGTAAGCAGAATGGTCATGCCCTGTTTGTTCAGGTCGCGGATAATTTCCCAGAGGCGGCGACGGGTTTGAGGATCAAGCCCAACCGTGGGTTCATCTAAAAACAAAATGTCGGGTTGGTGTAGCAGAGCGCGAGCAATCTGCAAACGGCGCTTCGTACCGCCCGAAAGGGTTTTAGCGAGGTCATCACGACGATCGCTCAGTCCCACGTATTCCAGCCAGCGATCGATGTCTTTCTGGCGCTGGGGCTTGGGAATATGGTGGAGCCGCCCGTGGAATTCCATGTTCTCCCACACGGACAGATCACTATCAACGCTGATCTGTTGCAGGACAACACCAATCTGCTGCTTGACCTGCGATCGCTGCCGCACCACGTCAAAGCCTGCCACCTGAATGTGTCCTTCCGAAGGCTTGGTCAGCGTCGTCAGCATCCGAATCGTGGTAGATTTACCTGCGCCGTTGGGTCCTAGCAAGCCAAACATCTCGCCTGCCTGAAGCTCAAAGGAAAGATCATTGACGACAGGTGCTTTGTCAAAAACCTTATAAACGTTTTGCAGTGAAACAGCAGGAGGCATGGGAAAGTTTTGAGTGATGAGTGTTGAGTTGTAAGAGAAGAGTGAGAGCTAAACAGTTGTTAGTTTTAAAGCCTCTCCTTCGGAACGCTTCACGAACAACATGGCTAATTGCTTTGCACTCGCTTCGCGTTTCTGAATGCCGCAGGCTTTACGCCAGGGTTGTTACTTAGGATCGTGGATTAAATAGAACCGACAATTTTTTTTGCAGGTAGGGGCGCGCGGCAGTACGCCCCTACAATAACTACCGGAGTTGCTAGATGCTTGTTCCTTAGTAATACCTTTGCCAGATCTGTATTGCTTTCTGCCTTTTGCCTTCTGCCTCCACTTCTGTCTACTTGCGACTTGATACTGAGGTCAGTGCTCGTTCGCTTGCTCTTGGCATAGGCTGATAGCGGCGTTTCCAGATCTCCAGGCTGAGAATGCAGGCAACAAGCCAGACGATGCCCGCAGAGTAGCCAGCGACAATATCGGTGGGCCAATGCACGCCGAAGTAGAGGCGGCTAAACCCAATGGCACATACCAGGAGAACGGTAACTGTGGCGATCGTAATGCGCCAGCGTGGCAGATGGGTCGCCAACAAATAGCCAATGATGCCAAAAACTACAACAGACATCATGGCATGACCGCTAGGAAAACTGTAGAAGTTAACGTCAACGGTGCGTTGCCATAGTTCTGGGCGGGAGCGGGCGAATAGTTCTTTCAGCACTGTATTAAGCCCCAAGGCTCCGATAGCGGCGATCGAGAGCGTCACTGTTTCAGCTCGTTGCTTGCGCCAGAGCAGAAAAGCCGCCAGTAGCAAACTTGCTACGAGTAAGACGGAAGGGTTTCCAATATTGGTAATCACGACCATGACGCGATCGAGCAAGGGTGTGTGCCATTGGCGAATCGTCAGTAAGATGCGGGTGTCGATCGATTGTGTTTCCCGTTCCAGAACTTCCTCTGCGATTTCGTAAAAGCCCCACAGAGCAAATGCAGCAATCAGCAGACCAATAAAGCGAACAGTGGTCAACAACGGCAGGATTCGCGGTCCAACACGCTCTCTCCAGACGCGAAGAATCCTCCGACTGAGGTCATACATTTGGGTTCAAGGCGAAGCTAGACATTTTTATAGACAAGCAGTTCGTAGGCAAGGCATTTCATAGACAGCGGACGCTGCTATCAGTCTACCGAGTTGGAGTTTGAAATGCATGAAAGATCAACAAACGATGATGATGCGCCTCTGGGTATGTCTAAGGTATGGATGTCTGTCATCTCGTAAGGCTCAGCCAATCAAGGTAAGGTTTCCCACGCTGTCACAATAATTTCGCTTAGCCACTGCCGCTGGCGGGAATCAAGCAGGGCATCATCCATAAGCACCTCTGCTGTCAGGTCTTCGAGTGACTGACCATTGGAACGGGCTACATCTACAACCCCGACGATCGCGGCGGCAATCAACTCCTCATCGAC
This sequence comes from Leptolyngbya sp. ES-bin-22, assembly GCA_014380065.1. Taxonomy (GTDB): domain Bacteria; phylum Cyanobacteriota; class Cyanobacteriia; order Leptolyngbyales; family Leptolyngbyaceae; genus Stenomitos. Next base: position 18,555 of record JACMKO010000341.1, read on the forward strand.
AAACTTCTGTCGGAGTCCACCTTCTAGGGTGTGCGCTGGCATAGGATAGTTCATAACGGATGCTAACAGGGGGATGAATTCAGGTCGTCCTGAGAGATTTATGAGAGACTTGTAAAGTTTATGTAAGTCAAACTGTGGTTGGAGTTTAACGCATTTTCAACCGTGCTCAACCCGTCTTTCTTAGTAGTTCATTAAAGTTTGGCTCCCCTAAATGAAGGAAGTTCTTTATCTCGAAGTCCCTACCCCAGAGGTAGAGGCTGTCAGAACCTGGCTACAGCGGGAGTTTAAACCCCGAACAGGCACAAAAGTCGTTGCTAGCAGTGGCATTCGTCTCACGTTCTCCTCAACTACACCGCCAGAAGCACACATGCCGGAAACGCAGGTGGAAGTCGCCACACTTGCTCTGTTTGTCTGGTCATTGCAGCGGACGACCTATCTCAAAGTCTTTCGCTGGACGCAGCAGCCCGCGCCCCAAGAAAAAAGCGTGTTGAAGGAGTTGACGCACGCTCTACGCGATCGCTTTCCCAATCAGTATCCTCAGCCACCCGCGATCGACCTCTCTCGCCAATCGATTTTCGATGCGCTTGTGGAACGGTATCCGCTGACCGTAAAGTACTTCCAGAAAATGCCGAATGGCGAATATGACCTTACCCGCGTTTACTGGTGGGAACAGCGCTGGCGTGAAGGTGTGGAGAATCCGAAAAAGCCTCGACAAGTGGTGTTTGCGGGAGGAGAGGGGAAAGGGGAGAGGGGAGAGGAGTCAGAAAGGCATGGAGACAAGGAAAAACTATCACCAACAACTAACAACCAAAAACTAGCAACTGGCACCCCTTCACCGCTTCACCGCTTCACCCCTCACCCCTCACCCCTCACTCCTCACTCTTCACCGTCCTACGACCTGATCTACCTCGGTGGCGCGCTGGGCGTTATCCATGCGGCAGTGATGGCGAAGCTAGGCTATCGAGTGCTGCTGGTGGAGCGGTTGCCGTTTGGCAAAATGAACCGGGAATGGAATATTTCGCGGAGCGAGTTCCAGAGCCTCATTAACCTGGGGTTGTTTACGCCCAGCGAGTTTGAGAGCGTGATTGCTAGAGAATATGTAGACGGATTTCACAAGTTTTTTGATGCCAATAATCCACCAGCGTCAAAAGCACCCGTGCTGCATACGCCAACGGTGCTGAACGTCGGGCTGGATGCGGAAAAGCTGCTGCGCGTTTGCGGCGAGAAACTGCGGAGCTACGGTGGAGAGATTTGGGACGAAACGGAATTTATCCGCGTTGAGGTCGATCGCGCTCAGGTCATGGTGCAAGCGAAGCATCTCCCCACGGGTGCTATGCGATCGGTGACTGGACGAGTGTTGGTAGATGCGATGGGTACAGCCTCCCCGATCGCGTGGCAGCTCAATGGGGGGCGTGCGTTTGATAGCGTCTGCCCAACGGTTGGAGCGGTAGTTGCTAGCGGGTTTGAACCAGGCGTGTGGGATGCTCGCTACGGGGATGTGCTCAACAGTCATGGGGATATTTCACGGGGACGACAGCTTATTTGGGAGCTGTTTCCTGCTGATGGTGAAGAGCTAACCTTTTACCTGTTCCACTACCATCAGGTGCATCCTGACAATCCGGGGTCGCTGCTGGAAATGTACGAAGACTTTTTTACAATACTGCCAGAGTACCGTCACTGTGACATGGATCAACTGGTCTGGAAGAAGCCTACGTTTGGCTACATTCCAGGGCACTTTACGACGGGTCGAGGCGATCGTCAGGTGGCGTTCGATCGCCTCATTGCGTTAGGCGATGCTGCGTCACTGCAATCACCGCTGATTTTCACCGGGTTCGGTTCGCTGGTGCGCAATCTACCCCGGCTAACCCATCTGCTCGATACGGCTCTCAAGCATGACTTGCTCAGCGCCAAGCATTTGAACCAGATTCGGGCGTACCAAAGTAATGTCGCGGTTACCTGGTTATTTTCTAAAGGCATGATGGTACCGACCGGGCAGAACCTGCCGCCTGAGCGCGTCAATGCGATGCTCAATACCTTTTTTGGCATTCTGGGAGATCAGCCTCCTGCGATCGCGGAAGCCTTCATTAAAGATCGCGTTGACTGGCTAACGTTTAACCGTATGGCACTGACTGCCGCCTGGAAAAATCCGAAGCTTTTGCTCTGGATCTGGGAGATGGCAGGAGCGGTAGACTTTGGACGTTGGCTCGGCAGCTACCTCGACTTTTCCATTAGCGCTTTTGTGAGCAGTTTGATTCGCGGCTGGTTTCCTGCACTTTTACGACAAGTTCAGCCCTGGTTGGAGCCAAGATTTCCCGGCTTTTGGCTGTGGCTTTTGGCGCAAAGCTATCTGTTTACTGATGGTGTTGGGCGACCCCAGGCAGCACAGCCTCGCTCTACCGCAACCATTGAGGAGCAAACTCATGCGTCGGTTTAATGGCTTATTGTCCTTAGAACTTATGTATAGCCATAGACAGCTTGGTTGGGACGGGGTGCAGGGGTGGAACCCCTGGCTGGGGGCAACGCCCCCACCCCCCTTTTAGTCCCAATGTCCTAACTTTTGTGGCGACAGCTATATTTTGCCAAAACCTCGGATGCCAAAACCTTGGAGGTTTAAGCACCAAGATTGGTCATGAGGTTCAATTTTGGTCAAAACCTCGGAGGTTTGCGTACGTCCAGATCCTATTGACCTTCGATCGCAACCGTTCGGCTTAACTGAACATAGAAAAGCTTTCTGGTGAACACAGAAAAGCGTCCTAGCGTCTAGGAAACGTTGGTAGGTCTACAGCCGCCAATGAAGCTAGCTTTTTGGTTGAGCGCAGGGGATAGACGATCGGAGACGGCACTGCGGTTGAAAACGGCGCTGACGGGCATTCAGGCTGACTTGAGCCATTGATATGTTGCCTCATTGAGGACTGAAGACTTCCAGCGCTGAGGGCAAGGAGCTTTGAGGGGGCTTGAGGAGTGCTTTCGACAGCAGCGCGCTCAATCATCGGCGCTTGCGGCGTTTTGTTTGTATTGACCAGACGATCGCGCCATGTCCAAGCGGTGAGCGGTGCTGTTGGATCGGTTGCCACCTTCAAAGGAGCCGCTTCTACTGCTGTTGTTACTTCATGCGGTGCCGTAAAGAGGGGTGGAATGCCTGCACTGTCTGTAGTGGCTTGAACGGCATTAACAGGGGTATCAGGACAGGTATCAGCATCTACAGCAGCAACTAAACTGATGCTGGCAACAGTCGGTAGTGGAGCGATTAACGTTTCCAGGTCACGCCAAAGCGGGTCGGTAGAGCGATCGTTAGGCAGCGTTGAGATAGAGAGGTTGGCGATCGCGCTTGCATCAGACGGCAGCCCATTAAACGACTCTTGCTGGTCTGTTCCAACGCTTTCTGGCAATGTCTTTAACAAATCTGACTCTCGGCTGGAAGGCTCTACAGGTGGAACCGTGCCGATACTGGCACTCTCTACCGCTAGGAAAGGACTTAGATCAACAATCGCCTCTGACTGCAATCCATCCGCCCGTACGGCATCGGTCGTCGTGTAGACCAGACGCTCAGCGGTATCAGGAAAGATGAGCTGCATCAAATGGGTGACAAACTGCGGATCGTCGGAGTCGAGAAGCGCCGATGGATCAGCCGTCGCGTTCCCTTGACCATCAGCATTAAAGGGCGCGTCCAGCCCCGCTACCAAAGCAGCATTTTCTTGAAGCAAGTCAGTTTCGTCACCCGGCGCTGGCATACCCTGCTTTAGCAGTTTGAACAGCGGTTTCGGTCGCTCCAGTTGATCCGCCGCAGTCTGCGATGCTTGTGAAGGAGAAGACCACGGCATCACGGGTTGATTTTTAGGCTTTAGTAAAGCGGACAGAGCGTCTGGAGGTGTAGAACCGTCAGTAAGAGCCTCGTCAGGTATGACCTGATTTTCATAAACGGTCGGCATCTCAAGGCATTTTTCCAGTGCCACTTTGAATTGAAGCGTCTGCTGCTGCTGGCGGTGCAGGCGAAGCCGGAGATCTCGGCAGGTGCTCTCTGCTTGCAGCACTTGTTGCACCTGTTCGTTGTGGTGCTGCTGGGTCAAAGCGCAATCCCGCTCTAGCTGGGCAATGCGCTCCTGGCTGCTTTCCAACTGCGCAGTTAGCGTTTCGACCAAAATTTGCTGGCGTTGAGCGGTCTGGTGCGATCGCTCCAATGCCTGCACAAGCTGCTGTAGACGATCGTGCGCTGACTGAAGGGGTTTAGACTGTTCTAGCATCGGTATAGTTGATGCAACCGCTTCATCCATTGCCGCCTCAGGCTGAGAGAGGGTGCAGGCTGCTTCCAACTGCTGTTCAATTTGCTGCACCAGGTCTTGCTCCACTTGCGCTAGGTGATCGCGCAGTGCGGCATTCTCGTCCTGTAACTGCTGTAATTGCGTTACTGTGCCAGATGGTTGAAACGGAATCGCTGCCACATAGGTGGTCGCCAGATCGATTTCTGCGTTGCTGTAGTGAATGACTCCTGGCTCGATCGCGCTGCCTAACACTTCCGTCTGCTTGTGTGGTACGGCATCAACGCTGATTGCACCAGGGAAATCAACAGTTTGCCACCCGTCATCAGGGGTTGGGTGCAGCCTCACAGGGTCGGCTGAATGAACCGCAGTGACGTGTTCCGATGGCTCTGTTACGGTGGGCACTGGTTGATCGTTTGGGCTATCAGCTTCACTCATGGCTTTTATCCTGAAGTTGGCTCATCCTGGAGGCGGAAATCTCTGATATAGCGATCGTCACAACGTTTGGGACATGGGGATCAAAGGGGGTGTGGGGGTTCACCCCTGCACCTCGTCCTAACCCGTCAGTCTATTGCTATAGATCATTGCTGCAACGCTAGTTATTATATATTCGACATTCAAAGTTGAGCGATCGTTTTACTTACTTTGCTACGTCTAGATCGAACAGAGATTGAACAGGCGGGACTCGACCACAAGGTTTCAATGCCAATCGATTCAGGCTTCGCACCATAAACTGCTTAAGTTCGATGTTTTTAATCGTTTTTTAATAGAACTACAAGTCAATGAATGTCATCAAGCTGCTTTTTACGGTCAGATAGCGCTGACTGAGTTGGGAATGAATGGGGTCTACTCTGCAATCCGGCTGCTAACACCTTGGGCATCTCACTACGACTGGGGGGTTGAGCAACTGGATCTTTGCTTCGACATGGCACATGCGTGAGTATGAAATTTCCATGAAGGCTTGGTTTTGCCCCGTGTGTTGGCAGAGACTTTAGGAGTGGAGAACTTGCTGTAACAATTTATAGAGGAGCGATCGCCGGGCTCTTTTGAGCGCAGAAAGGCTATCAAGCTAAGACTCATGATGGATTCACTGAATCACCTTCAACTCAATCGCCTTCAAAAACCGACTTTTTGGCTGCTTGGCACGGCTACCGCCATGATGGTGCTCCATCTGACGTTGCTCAGCCGCAGCGGTGATGCCGAACTATCGCAGGAATTGTTCGCAACGTACGTTCTGCTGTGGTTTGCGGTCGGTTCTTTCGTTTGGGAGCGGCGACACACATTAGCGCTTCAGAGTGGCTCAACTGCTACCACGATCGGTGGCGGTTTGCTGTTGGGTCTCCTGCTGCTCAGTTCAGCGTTGCCGACATCGGGTTCCTTTTTGAGAGGCTTTCCCTTTGTGATGATTCTGGGAATGGGGTTATTAGCGTCTGGTAGTCGTGGGCTAGCTCAATATTGGAAAGAGCTGCTCATCTTTGGACTGTTGATGCTGAACCCACTGTTCAAGCTGGGGCTGGACTTGATCAACTTACCCAAAGTGACGGCTCAGGCTGCCGCGTTTATGCTCTGGTATACCGGCTTTGACGTGCGTCTTGATGGGCTGTCGCTGCTGCTGCCAACTGGACGCGTCGATGTCTATGGAGCCTGTTCGGGGGTCAGCAGCATGTTGCAAATGCTGTACATCTCCGTGCTGTTCGTGCTGATGTTCTCGCTGCCCGTGGTGCAACAACTGCTGTCTGTGTCCTTGGCAGTCCTCATTGGCTTTTTGGTCAACGCAGCGCGAGTGGCTTTAATGGCAGTGCTGGTGGCGTTCTCACAAAAAAATGCGTTTGAGTATTGGCACACGGGTGATGGTTCGCTGATTTTCGCCGCGATCGCCGTGGGGCTGTTTGGGCTTTTCTGTTGGCTTGCCTTCCTGCGGACAGCTCCATCCCTTTCAGATGCAGGAACCTCATCGCATGGCTAATGCGTGGCAACCCGCCCGGCTGTCGCTGCTGGTGTTGGCGTTTAGTGGTGCCCTGTTCGTTTTGGGTAAGGCGATCGTGACCCCTAAAGCGGCAACAACGCAGCCAGCTTATCGTCTGCCGGCAACGGTGCCTTTGACCGACTGGCAAACCGTTTCTAGTGCTGCGCTACAGCCGATTCCAGAGGCGATCGCGAGTCAGCAGTATGAGTATCGCCAGCAGCAGTCTCTCAACGTGCAGTTGCGCTACATGATAGGCGATGGCGATGTGAACCGCTTCCTGTTTGTGCACACACCGATTCGGCAGGACAACAACCGTCTTGTGTTGAAATATCAGCCTAAAATTGGCTTTTATGGCGTGTTGCCGTATCAAAAGCGAGCCTATCTGAGTGCTTGCATCAGTCCACGTGGCGAAAGCACCGTCACCGCACAGCAGTTTGTGCAAAATCTTCGCACTCACGACCTCATACCCAGCCGTGTTTTACCCTGGCTTCTTGGGCAGCAGCCATTACTCGATCGCCGCTGTTTGTGGACTTTGATGTCGATACCCGTAGCTGCGAACGCTGACTCAACAACGTTAGGCAACGCGTATAAAACCCTGGAAGTTGCCTGGTTCTCCTGGTACCGCTGGTGGCAGCCCAACTTTCCACCCACCTAATGCCCTGCCAGCCTTTAACCGTAACGCCTGCGTGTAGGGTAAAGAAAGCAACCGCAACAGTTGCTTTGCGGAGCGCCCCCGTTCGTTGGTGTACTGTCAACTTGCCCCTATCGTGTTGAAGGAAACCCGGCTCTATGACTGAATCAACGACTGAAAATCGATCCATACACAGATTCCGTTGGATTGGCTACGGACTGCTTGGCTATGCATTGATGGATCTAATCCAGGTGTTATATCCACCGAAATTTTTTAATCCGGCCTGGGAAGTGCAAGCCATCGGCAGCCTGGTCGAGCGGGTGATCGTACCGTTACTGGGTATGGCGCTTGTCTTTTTTGGCGAGTTTTACGATCGCAATCGGCTCGAAAAGATTCTTCTCAAAGTGCTGTCGTGGCTTTGCTTAGTGCTGGCGATCGTCTGTTTGCTGGTCATCCCGCTGGGTGTGTTTGGGACTGCCCGTCTCGACTTCCAAAATGACCAGCAGATCAATCGGCAGGCAGAACAACAGCTCTCTCAGTTCAACAAGCTCGAAAGCCAACTGAGTCAAAGTAGCATCAATGACATTCAAGCTCTGGCAGCAAAATCAGGCATTCCGATCGACCCAACCAAGGAACCACAGGCGCTGAAAGCCGAAATTCTGTCACGGTTAACGGCTGTCCGCTCCAAAGTTCAGTCTCAGATTGAAGAGAATCGCAAGACGCAGAAGCAGACGCTCTTTAAAAATTCGATCAAATGGAATTTGGGTGCCTTGCTTGCCAGCAGCCTCTTTTTTATTCTTTGGAAAAGTAGTGATTGGGCACGCGCACGGTAGGCTCCAGAGGTTTTCTCAACACCACTAGCTCAATAAAAAAGGGACGTTCATGCGTCCCTTTTTTGCTCTTATCCGTGAAGGCGTTACACTCTGGCTGCGATTTTGGCTTCCTTCGCCGTTAGTCGTTCGTAGGTCGCACGCATTTTCAAGCCCGTCAAAACTTGAAACAAGCCAGTACCGTTGGTAGAGCCAGGATACTCGCGGTGATGCAGCAACAGCTCAGTTAGTTCACCGCTGTACTTGGCAGAGGTTTTGCTGAGGTGTTGCTCAATGTAGACCACCTCTTCGAGCTTGTCGAATTGCCCATCCACTTCTAGCACCGAGACGCTGTGACCATAATAGGTATCAGGTCCGTAATGCATCCGAATGCCGGGGTACGAGCAGGTGAGCTTACGTCCGCAAGGAATCCAGTCGATCGTGGAACCTTCGTCAAACAAATAAGCAGGTTCAAAGCCTTCCACACCGTCGCGCTGGATCATCTGAACGCGCAGCACCTTTCGTTCCTTGTCGCCTTTAATCAACTCAGTCGGCAGCACCTGAATGACGACATCCGCAAATTCCTTTTGCGGATCAATATACGCTTTGAAATCAGGACGACGGGCGTTGATAGCTGCTAAGACATCGTCATAGGTATGCCCCCGCTCAGACATGTCGCGCTGAATCTTCCAGGCAATCTTCACTTCGTCACTGATATCAAGGTAGACGCTAAAGTCTAACAAGCTGCGCACCCGTTCGTCGTACAGGGGATGCAAGCCTTCAATCACCACAATATGATTGGGCGCGATCCCTTCAGGCGGGTCAATCATGCCCGTTTCATGATTGTAAATGGGCTTGTTGATGGCTTCGCCATATTTCAGCGCTTTAATCTGCTCGTACATCAGATCAAAGTTGTTTGCTCTCGGATCGAGGGCAGTGATACCTGTTTCTTTGCGCTGCTTCCGGTCCAGACTGTGGTAGTCGTCCAGGCAGATTACCGTTACGAAATCTTCCCCAAACAAATCGGTGAGTCGGCGCAGAAAGGTGGATTTACCGCACCCGGAGTCTCCGGCAACGCCGATCAGAACCACGCGGTCTGGCTTACTGGTCATAGGTTTCCTCTAAGCGAAAAGATGTCTACTAACGGTGTCTTGAGTTAAGCTGCAACAAGGCTACCTTAACGATCGCGCTTACTCGCAAAAAGCATTCATGCCGCAAGCCGTCGATCGTGGATTATTAAGGCTCTTACGTAGCATTATCAGGAAGCAGAGTCACCAGGAAAGTAAAATTACTTTCAACCTTGGGAGACACTGAACCAAATCGAGTAAGTATTTAGTCCTACGGCTAACGTAATCTTACCAAAAACGGGATCATCATCACAAGACTTCGCAGAAATTGATTTTTCCCGCTTGGGTTGCGGAGGGACGCAGCGATCGCACGCGGGAGTCAAGTCTATTAGTCTTGCTCCGAAGCAAAGGCTTTGGCTTCTGTTCTGTGGTCTTAAGTCTGTAAGCTTAAGAAGGGGAACGATGCAGGCGGGTTCACTTTTTAGTCGTTTTAATAGCGAACGGTGGGTAAGACTGTAGAAAAGGCTTGGGTGCTTGAACGTGGGTGCCAAGCTGTAGTCTCGTAGGTGCTATGCCTAGGGCAGACACATGCGCCACAGCCCAAGATACGGCACAATAACAATAAATTAGGTCTGGTTTGGAGAGATTGAGCAACATGTACAACTCAAGCGCCGCTAGTGGTACTGCAAACACAACATCTGGTAGCCGCATCTTTCGCTATGAAGTCGTCGGGTTGCGGCAGAATAGCCAAACCGATCGCACGAGCTACCCTATTCGTCAGAGCGGCAGCACCTTTATCAATGTGCCTTACAGCCGCATGAACGATGTGATGCAACAAATCACGCGACTGGGTGGCAAAATCGTCAGCATTCAACCTTTAACTGCCGATTCTAAAATCAATGGGAACGTTACCCCAGAACAGAAAGAAACTGCGTTAGAAGTAGAGACTGGAGAGGGTAACCAACCAGGAGCAAAGAAGAAGCCCATGACTCAAGCGAAGGCTAAGACCGATATTCCCGTGAATATCTATCGTCCCAATGCCCCCTTTGTGGGACGAGTTGTTTCCAATGAGCCGCTCGTCCATGAAGGCGGCATCGGTATTTGCCAGCACGTCAAGTTCGACATCTCCGAAGGAGATTTGCGTTACCTAGAAGGTCAAAGTATCGGCATTATTCCCCCCGGTACCGACAAAAATGGGAAGCCTGAAAAGCTACGGCTTTATTCGATCGCATCCACCCGACATGGGGATGATGTAGACGACAAATCGGTTTCTCTGTGTGTACGCCAGCTTGAATATCAGCATCCTGAGACAAAAGAAACGGTCTATGGCGTTTGCTCTACTTACCTTACGCACCTGAAGCCTGGTGATGAAATTAAAATCACTGGACCCACAGGTAAAGAAATGCTCTTGCCTGAAGACCCTGATGCCAAAGTGATTATGTTGGCAACTGGTACTGGTATTGCACCCTTCCGCGCTTACCTATGGCGCATGTTTAAGGACAATGAGCGGGCAGCCAATCCTGACTATCAGTTCAAAGGTCTGGCATGGCTAGTCTTTGGTGTGGCAACGACACCAAACGTTCTGTACAAAGAGGAACTGGAAGAAATTCAGGCGAAATATCCTGATCATTTCCGCGTTACCTACGCCATCAGCCGGGAACAGAAAAACCCCGAAGGTGGCAGAATGTACATCCAGCATCGTGTGGCAGAACATGCCGAAGAGATCTTCAAGCTGCTTCAAGAAGAGAAGACTCACGTTTACATCTGCGGCTTGAAAGGCATGGAGGACGGCATCGACGCGGCTCTCTCGGTGGAAGCAACGAAAGCAGGCAGGGAATGGAAAGAGTATCAGCGAGAGCTGAAGAAAGCGGGGCGCTGGCACGTGGAAACGTACTAATTGGCTTGCACTTGTTTGCTAGTCGCACTCGTTTGCTAGTCGCGATGCGCCAACCGAGTCAAGAAACCAGGCAGACCCTTCAGGTTGCCTGGTTTTTTTAAGGTTCAAGGAGGATATGCAAAACGTTTCGATCTTTGTGGTCTTGGCGCGATCGCGGCTCCACAGGTGACAGCTCTGGCTTTGCTTGCCCCCGGCTTGAACCAAGATTGCAACGTTTTAGGCATGACTCAAGCACAACCGACGCAAGACCCTTGAGCCAGCCGTTTCAATCGCTTTGGGATGCAGTGGAGCCTGCCTTTACATTGTCCTAACCCAACCTTTAGTGGCTCTAACTGGTGCGTGCTAACAAAACGGGACAGTTAGCGTAAACTCGTACATAGTCAGAGAGCGATGAACCCAACAATCGATCGAGGTCTGGCAGACCTTTAGCGATCGTGGGGCGGCGTTCAGGGGAGCCCAGCACCAGCAAGCCAATGTTTAGCTCATCTGCTAAGCGGCAAAGTTCCTCAGCCGGTTTGCCCACGCACGACAGGCAACGATACGCGATACCCAGCTTTTTGGCTTCTGCCACAGCGGTTGCAAAGATTGGGTCATGCTCAGATGCCTCGCCGCTGGCACAGTATGATTTGCCGCTCAGATCGGGAGCAATGTGCGTGAGGATTAGTTCTCCACCTTTGAGGTCGCGTAGCAAGAACAGCGCTAGTTTGAGGCTTTGGCTTGCGGCTGCCGATCGATCGAGCGCCACCATGATGCGATTGATTTTTTTGATGTAGATGTCATCTTTCACCAACAGCATCGGGTGGGATGAAAGTTGGAAGACATACTGACTAACTGAATTTTCTAGAATGGAAACTAGACGCTTTAAGCCTCTAGAACCCATGATGATTAAGTCTGCATCAATCTCGTCGGCGACTCGGCAAACAATATCTTTGGGATCGCCTTCGCGCAACACTCCAGAGACGCGCGCTGGGTCAAGCTTTAACGCTTGAATGGCATGCGCTAAAATGTCGCTGCCTTTCTCACGCTGCTGGTCCATTTCGGCAGCCGTAATCTGAGGCGGGATGACGTGTAGAACCGTCACAGACGCTCGTTGCATGGAAGGACTTTCTGCTAGAGCTTTGAACATTTCCTCAGACTGTCCGGTGCCCGAGTCAGCCAGAAGAATTTTTTCGATCATGGATTTGCCTCGCGCTTTTCGTTGAAAATTTCCGCTCAAAACAACGCAGACCTTATCTTCAGGTATGGGCGACTGGCAGCGTGCACGACTGCGATCGCGTCGCTGTCAAGGCATCAGAGCTAGACTGAAGGTGAGGCACTTAGAACGTCATCAGAGTGTTGCTTGGATCACTCGTTGTAATCAGAATTCTACCTTTAACATTCGGTAAACTGACGCACTTCGTTACTCATTGTTGCGTTGACAAGTATGAAACGATAGCAAGCATTCTTTGCGACCTTTTCAGCCGCTTAGCGGCAACTTGAAGGACACATTTTTGTCATCTTTTGCAGAACGTCAGTTTGCTCTCAGCTTGCGTGACAGACCGATCTAGGGCTTCGCTTTATCCTCATTAACGCCGTTGTGATGGGGCTGATTACCTTTAGGAGCAAAGAAATTGCTTGGGTTGACTAACGTAAACGAGCGGGTAAAGAGTGATCTAAAATAAGACAAAAATCTAGATCTCTAGAACACTTGACTGTATGACGCACGACCAGACAGACCAACGCCAACTAACGCCCACCGGAGCCATTCAAGAGCCATTACAGGTGTCTCCCGGAAACTGGTTTGAGTATGCGGTCAGGGCGCAACCCCACCATACGGACTACGCAGGCATCGTCTGGCATGGCTCCTACATTGCCTGGATGGAAGAAGCCAGAGTCGAGTGTTTGCGCTCCATTGGCATTGAGTTTGCCGATCTGGTGGCGTTGGGCTGCGACCTGCCTGTTGTTGAACTTTCCATTCGCTATCATCAGCCGATCCAAATGGGTATGTCAGCCGTTGTTCGCACCCGTATGGCAGACATGGAAGGAGTCCGTGTGAATTGGGATTATCAGATTCAATCAACCGACGGGCAAGACCTGTTTGCCACAGCGCGTGTGGCGCTAGTCGCGGTCGATCGTGAAAAGGGTAAGGTGATGCGCCAGCTACCAGCCGCCGTCAAAGAAGCGTTAGTGAAGCTAGCGGCGCATTGAGTCGTGGTGCCGCTAGCGGCTCGAAATCATTGGGGTTGGCAGTTGACTAACCGTTAGCATCTCTTGTCTTGCCCAGCGGTCTGCTGCAATGATATCGTCCAGGCTTGGATCGGGGCGGTTGTGATTTTGGTAGCGATCGCACACTCGCTCAATGAAGCGCGGCATATCCAGAAATTGAATCTTCTCGTCCAGAAACAGCGCCACTGCCTGCTCATTCGCAGCATTTAACACAGCAGGCATACAGCCTCCAGCCCGTCCGGCTGCGTAAGCTAGCTGCATACAGGGATATTTTTGGTGATCGGGTTCACGGAATGTCAGGGTGCCAATCTTGACAAGGTCGAGCGGTTCCCAGTTTGTGGCAAGGCGTTCTGGGTAGGACAGTGCATAGAGGAGCGGTAAGCGCATATCTGCCCAGCCTAGCTGCGCCAGTACAGACGTATCCTGAAGTTCGATCAGTGAATGAATAATGCTTTGGGGATGGATGACGATCGCGATCTGGTCGTAAGCGACTCCAAACAAGTAATGCGCTTCGATGACCTCTAGTCCTTTGTTCATCAAAGTGGCGGAATCGATCGTAATTTTCCGACCCATCGACCAGTTGGGATGCTTGAGGGCATCGGCAACCGTGACGTGTGCTAGCTGTTCGACGGATAAATCACGGAAAGAGCCACCAGAGGCGGTGAGGAGGATACGTCGCAGCCCACCTTCCGGTACGCCCTGAAGACATTGAAAGATTGCGGAATGCTCAGAATCCGCAGGCAGAAGCTTCACGCCGTGTTTCTGGACGAGTGGCAGCACCACTGGCGCGCCAGCAATCAGCGTTTCTTTGTTTGCCAGCGCAATATCTTTGCCCGCTTCGATCGCAGCAATCGTCGGCAGCAGCCCCGCACAGCCCACAATGCCCGTAACGACCACATCAGCCTCGCTCCAACGAGCAACTTCAACCACGCCCGCTTCACCCGCTAGTAAGGTGGGCTGTGGGTCGAGATCGGCGATCGCCGCTTTGAGCGCTGGCAGCAGCTCGGTTTCACAGATTGCTACGATCGCGGGACAAAATTGACGAATTTGCTCTGCCAGGAGGGTAACGTTGCGCCCTGCGGCTAAGCCAACGACCCGAAACTGGTCTGGATGCTGAGCAACAATATCGAGCGTTTGAGTACCGATGGAGCCAGTTGAGCCAAGAAGGGAAATTGCTTTCACGATCGCTGAAGTCCAGTCACGCCTCCACTATCTTACGCTTGCCGCATGTGCAACTTTGAAGAAATTCTTCAGCAGGCACAGTGAACGCTAGAGGGCGGCACCGATGAAAGTCAGGATTCAAGCGCCCTCCACTTCTATAATCACCTTCCCAGAACGAAAAAGCGATCGCCCCCTGAAAAGGAGCGATCGCCTCTGAATCGTTCAAAAGATCGATGCCTTCTACATAATCACGACATTAAGCAGTGCCGCCTGCGGCTTGAAGTCTAGCACGCGCACGTTTGTACGCCTGAGTTGCTTGAATGCGCTCTGAACGATCGTCGCTTTGCAACGACTGATTGTATTTTGCTTCTGCTTCGGTAAAGACGGCTTGCGCTTTTGCTTTGTCAATGGTGTCGCCACGTTCGGCTGAGTTGACCAGAACGATGACTTCATTACTTTCGACTTCGGCAAACCCACCCAGCAGGGCGATCGGCACCCAGGTTTTATCAGACCGGACGCGCATTACGCCTATATCTAAAGCTGTTAGCAAGGGTGCATGTCCCGTGAGAATGCCCAGTTGCCCAGTCGTACTGGGAAGAATCACTTCTTCCGCTTCTGCATCCCAGACTGTTTTGTCTGGTGCCACCACGCGAACGGTCAATACCATAAAATGCTCCGCTAGCTTTGAGTGCTAAGTTTTGAGTTTTGAGTTTTAAGCGGTTTGCAACTCAAAACTCAAAACTTCTAACTCTTAACTTCTTTTACTTGTTGTCTGCCTTCATCTTCTCGCCCTTGGCGATCGCTTCGTCAATATCGCCTACCAAGTAGAACGCTTGCTCAGGTAACGCATCAAACTCACCCGCCAGGATTCTCTTGAAGCCGCTGATGGTCTTTTCAAGGGAGACATATTTGCCAGGAGACCCCGTAAACACTTCAGCCACAAAGAATGGCTGCGACAGAAAACGCTCAATTTTGCGGGCACGCGCGACGATCAAGCGATCGTCTTCAGACAGTTCATCCAGACCCAGAATGGCGATGATGTCCTGTAGTTCTTTATAGCGCTGAAGTGTGGACTGCACGGCTCGCGCAGTGTCGTAGTGGTCACTGCCCACGATCGCGGGTTGCAGCATGGTCGAAGTCGAATCCAACGGGTCAACCGCCGGATAAATCCCTTTCGATGCCAAGCCACGAGAAAGCACAGTCGTACCATCCAGGTGAGCAAACGTGGTCGCAGGTGCCGGATCAGTGAAGTCATCCGCAGGCACATAAACAGCTTGCACGGACGTAATCGAGCCTTCTGTTGTGGACGTAATCCGCTCTTGCAGGTCGCCTACGTCTGTACCCAGAGTGGGCTGATAGCCTACGGCAGATGGCATCCGTCCCAACAGCGCCGACACCTCAGAGCCTGCCTGTACGAATCGAAAGATGTTGTCGATAAACAGCAGCACATCCTGCTTGTTTACGTCTCGGAAATATTCAGCCATTGTGAGGGCAGACAGACCCACTCGCATTCTAGCTCCTGGTGGTTCGTTCATCTGACCGTACACCAGGGCAATCTTCGACTCGCTCAGATTGTCCTTGTTGATCACGCCCGATTCCATCATCTCGTTGTAAAGGTCGTTACCTTCACGGGTGCGCTCACCCACGCCGCCAAACACTGACACACCGCCGTGGTTGGTGGCAATGTTATTGATCAACTCCATCATGATGACGGTTTTGCCCACGCCAGCGCCGCCAAAGAGACCAATTTTGCCGCCTCGACGGTAAGGGGTGAGAAGGTCAATCACCTTAATGCCAGTTTCAAAGACGGAGGGGGTAGTTTCCAGGTCAGTCAGCTTCGGTGCTGCGCGGTGAATTGGCGAAGTTTCGCTGGAATCCACCGGACCTTTGTTGTCTACTGGCTCACCCAGTACGTTAAAAATCCGACCCAGGGTCGCTGCACCAACGGGCACACTAATCGGCGCACCTGTATCAATCACTTCCATACCCCGAACAAGCCCATCCGTTGTGCTCATAGCAACGGCTCGCACCTGACCATCGCCCAAAAGCTGCTGCACTTCGCCTGTAACGGCTACGTCTTGTCCGGCTGCGTTGGTGCCTTTGATCGTTAAGGCGTTGTAGATGGCTGGCAGTTTGCCACTGGGAAATTTAACGTCCAGAACAGGACCAATGATCTGCGTAATGTAGCCAATATGTGTCTTTTCTGTCGTGGTGACCATGCTCGCGCCCTACTCTGTGGTTTAGCCTCGTTAACTGAGATATCTGAAGCAGCGATCGCATACCGGGAACGATTTCATACCGGAGTGCAGTCTTGAACTTAAATTGTCACTGTTAAATTGCCACTGCTCAGCTTATCACTGAATGGTTACGGATAATGAAGGTTAGTGTGAAAGTGGTGAGGAGCGAGGAGTGAGGGGTAATTCAGCTTTCCGCCTCCTGCACAACGGAAGCAAGCTACAGTGCTCAGATTTTTGCCGCTGCCTCCCAACGGCGAACAACGTTTACAGCGATCGCCTCTGACCTTCTCATGTCGCCTTTTTAACAATTGACCACTAGCGACTAACCTTAAGATGGAAGAATAATCATGAGTAGAAGACTGTAGTCATGCAGGTATTTGTTTTACTATTCAACGCGGGCACGGAAAACGAAGGCATTCATTCGATTCAGATTGGCGATCGCAACCTTGTGCTGCTCTTTGAGCAAGAAGACGATGCGACTCGCTACTCACTCTTGTTGGAAGCGCAGGATTTTCCAGTGCCGACGATCGAAGTGATGGAACAAGCCGAAATTGAGGCGTTCTGTGAGGGTGCTGGCTATGAGGGGCAGTTTGTGCCTGCTGGCTTTGTACCGAAGACAGCGGCTGATCGTCTGTTGTTAGCACCGCCCGAAACCAATCTGGAAGCAACAGACTGGCAAGTAGACGCTCAGCCGGAAACATCAGCAGAAGCAGCCGAGTCGGAGTCAGACGAGGAGTTGGAGCGCATGCGCCGCAAGCTAGAAGGGCTTTTGTAAAAGGCTCAGTGATCAAAGCTAAGGGCTTCATGCAGCGTTCCTTTGATCCCTCATCCCTTATCCTTTCTTCTCACCTTTATGCCAAATCTAGACGAACGTGGGCATCTGCTGACCGAGCAGGCAAACCCGAACAGCCAGAATTTAGACCAGTTGACAACGCTGAAGTTGGTTGATCTGTTTAACCAGGAAGATGCTCAGACGATCGCCGCGATCGCACAAGCACGGCAACCGTTAGCACGGGCGATCGACCGCACGGTAAACGCACTACGGCAAGGCGGGCGGCTATTCTACATTGGAGCCGGGACGAGTGGACGCTTGGGGGTACTGGATGCAGCAGAATGTCCACCTACGTTTTGTTCTGACCCAGAACAGGTGCAGGGCATTCTTGCTGGGGGAGCGGAAGCATTAGTCCGCAGTTCCGAAGGACTGGAAGATCGGGCGGATGATGGCGCAGCGGCAATCCACGATCGACATATCACCGCGCTAGATGTCGTCGTTGGCATTACCGCAGGGGGCACTACGCCGTATGTCCACGGAGCGTTGCAAGCAGCCCGTCAACAGGGCGCAACGACTATTTTCATCGCCTGTGTCCCCACTGAACAGGTAAGCGCTGCGGTGGACTTGGATATTCGCCTGCTAGTGGGTCCCGAAGTGCTGGCAGGATCAACGCGCTTAAAGGCAGGTACAGCGACCAAACTCGCGCTTAATATTTTGTCTACCGGGGTGATGGTGCAGTTGGGTAAGGTCTATGGCAACCGTATGGTAGATGTTGCTGTGACAAACAACAAGCTGCACGATCGCGCCCTCCGCATTTTGCAAGACCTGACCGCTTTGAACCGCGAAGATGCCAGAGCGCTATTGGAACAAAGCGATCGCAAAGTAAAGCTGGCGCTGTTGATGCATTGGACGGGCTTGGGGAAAGAGGAGGGCGATCGGCTCTTAGCAAAGCATCAGGGGCATTTGAGAAAGGCAACGACAGCATCTAATGAGTCACGCTTTAGCTGAGCGTCCAGTCACTTCAGCCTAAGATCAGCGATCAACTCGGCAATAGTGAGTCTGACAGGATGGTGATCGTGCTTCGACTCCGCTCAGCAAACAGTCACTCGTGGGTTGAGCGAAGCCGAAACCCACTTACAAAGTCGGGGCTTTCATTAGCGGGCTAATAAGGAGATTTCTAGGAAACAAAAGACCCACTGTCTATGCCCTACGGGCAGGCTACGCCAACGACTTCGCTTAGCCAGCTTGCACCCTGAGCGGAGTCGAAGGGTAAAATCTTTTCTGGAAATCGCCTAAGTAAAGTATCGTGCTTCTTTGCCGAAAGCGAGAGGGCTTGAGGGCATCTTTGGCTGTACGATTTGATTTTTGTTTGCGTAGAAAGATCTTGTTTTCGCTTTGCCGCTAAGATGAACCTACAATGAACCTACACAGCAATCAGTAATCCTCTGTTGACGATTCGGGTCTTCTCGTTTCAGGCAATGCCGAAAGGTCAAGCCGAGGCGGTAAGGCAGCAAGTGAGCACCAGCTAAGTGAACACCAGCAGCAGCTATGTTGCTTCCACAACAGAGTAATTAAGGTCAATTGCGGATGACAAAACTCTCAGAAAAATTGCTTGAAGCCGTGCACTGGAAGTCTCTGAAATTGGACTTCAGTCCTAAATGTGGTGAATGCTACGCCACGCACCAAGGCTCATTGAACGTGAATGCCTTTGAGATCAAGTGCTATAAGTCTTCTGACGGTATGGCTGCGCTTGACGTTGAAGATATTGAGCGGTTCTTTCGAGGATGTCCTAACTGCAATGCTCCCAGTGAGTGTCGCCACTGCAATCAAATTACGGACGCACCCGATCGCCAAAGAACCGCAGTGATGTTGGAAGCAGAGCACCAACCAGTCACTGAGTAGACACTGCTGGGTACCCCTTATTGACCGCCAAAGCGTTTGAACGTGAAAGCGTTTGAGCGGACTGTGAGAACACTGCTTTAGCAGATCTATCGTGTGGGATTAATCGAGACGGCATGACTATCAGTGTGGTGACAGGGGCAGCGGGTTTCATCGGTTCTCACTTGGCAGATGCCCTACTTAAGCGGGGCGATCGTGTGATTGGCGTTGACCACATTAATGACTATTACGATCCGCTCCTCAAGCGTAAAAACATTGCCCATTTGATCAGGCATCCAGGCTTCCAATTAGTCGAAGCAGACATACAGCAGGTGGATTGGTCTAGCCTACTGGCGAATGTGGATGTGGTGTATCACCAGGCTGCACAAGCGGGCGTTCGTGCTAGTTGGGGCAGCAGTTTTCACACCTACACTGAGCGCAATATCAATGCAACTCAAGCGCTTCTAGAAGCCGCAAAAGACGCAAAGCAATTAAAACGTCTGGTTTTTGCGTCCTCATCCTCGGTGTATGGCGATGCCGAAACGTTACCCACCCATGAGTTGATTTGCCCACAGCCAGTTTCACCATACGGCATTACCAAACTAGCAGCGGAACGTCTGTGTTTGCTCTACCATCGCAACTTTGGCGTGCCGACTGCGATTCTGCGCTATTTTACGGTTTACGGTCCTCGCCAGCGACCCGATATGGCGTTTCACAAGTTCTTTAAAGCCGTCTTAGAGGAACAGGCGATCGCGGTTTATGGCGACGGGCGGCAAACACGCGACTTTACCTTTGTCAGCGATGCCGTAGCGGCAAATCTGGCAGCGGCAAACGCTTCAGACGCGATCGGTGAAGTGTTCAACATTGGCGGCGGTAGCCGTGTTGCCTTAACTGAAATCCTGGCAACGATCGAGCAAATTGTGGGTGAACCGCTCCGCCGCGACATGATGGCAGCGGCGATCGGTGATGCCCGTCATACGGCTGCCGATGTCTCAAAAGCGCAGAAAATCCTGGCTTACAAACCACAAGTAACGCTGACCGAGGGTTTAACAAAAGAATGGGAGTGGGTTAAGTCCTTATATACCTGATTTATACAGCAGCATTCAGGAGGCAGAAGCCACGATGGGATCAGGCTACAAGCCGTTCAAACTTAAACGTGTACTTCATTAAGCAGGAGATCGCACCCTTAAGATGTGTCGCTTATTAGGTTACCTTGGCTCAACAGTTCAAGTCGATCGCCTGTTGCTTAAGCCTGAACATTCGCTCATCGAGCAAAGCTATCAACCCCGCGAAATGACGGCTGGGCTGCTGAATGCCGATGGGTTTGGCATGGGTTGGTATCATCCACAGCGGGAGGTCGAACCCTTTACCTACAAAAACACGCTGCCGATCTGGAGCGATGTAAATCTGGCGAGCCTCAGTCGCTATATCGAATCGGGTTGCATCCTCGCCAATGTCCGCAGCGCGACACCCGGTCAGGCGATCGATCTAAGCAATTGCCAACCCTTTCAGCATGGTCTCATTTTAGGCATTCATAATGGTTACGTTGAAAACTTCCGGCAAACGCTGTATCGTCCTATTCGCGACCGCCTGAGCGATGTCGCCTATCAGTCGATCGGCGGCAGCACCGATTCAGAGCATATTTTCGCCTTACTGGTTGATGCGCTAGAAACCACGCCAACCTTGCCCTTAGTAGATGCTTTGCACAAAACGTTGACCACACTATCCCACTTAGGGCAGCAGTATCAAGCCGAGTTTTCTGCCAATCTAATCATTAGCGATGGGCAGCAACTGGTGGCATCGCGTTATGCAAATCGTTCCCCAATGCCATCGCTCTACTGGTTGCGCGACGATCCACTTTTTCCGCAAGCGGTGCTGATTGCCTCTGAGCCGTTGTTCGCTGGCAACTGGACTGCTTGCCCTGAACATAGCCTCCTTACGGTGACTCATGACCTCGATATCCAAAGCCATTCAATCTGATGTTCTAGCCAACGCCGATCGCCTCAATGGACGATCGCACCCACTGTCAGACGCTCTGCCAACGCTTAGACAACAAATCAAGCAAGGTATGGAAGCCTGTCGCAACAGTACATTGGCGCTGTTTAACACGGTCGATTACGAGACATTCTGCCAGCAAGCCCATCCAGATTTCAGCCCGATCGGCTGGCACCTGGGACATATCGCTTACACAGAGTCACTCTGGCTGCTAGAGCATTCCGCTGGACTTCCACCTCAATTTCCTCCGTACCGTCGCCTGTTTGCAGCCGATAGTCTACCGAAAACAGAGCGCGTCTACCTGCCCGACTTAGCTGAAGTACAGGCGTATCTACAAACCGTCCGCAATGCCGTGTTTGCCTATCTGGAAACGGCACCCCTTGATAAACAAGAACGTCTCTGGCGCTGGTTGCTACAACATGAAAGCCAGCACGGGGAGACGATCGCGCTGGTGTTGGAGTTAATTAGGAGTCACGAGTCAGTAGTCAGTGGTCACGAGTCACAAGTCACGAGTCAGGATCAACTCAAAACTCAAAACTCAAAACTCAAAACTCAAAACTCAAAACTCAAAACTCAAAACTCAAAACTCAAAACTCTTCCCCCCTCCCCCCTCCCCCCTTCCCCCTTCCCTGCTCTGCATTCCCGCAGGCTCCTTCGA
>JACMKO010000342.1 GCA_014380065.1 Leptolyngbya sp. ES-bin-22
AGTCAGTCGTGCATCGTCCTCTCCCCGTTCAAGCGAACACGCCTTGATTGAACAAGCCACACGACTCAGTACTGAACCACTATCGGGTCGGAGACCCATTCGTGCAATTTGGTATCACGATGAACTTCAAAGGCTTTTGCAGCAACGCTTTCATTGGTTAATTGTCGCGGCTACAGAAGTGCAGGCTAGTTGATGTCGCTGACGCTTAATTGCTGGCAAAAAGTTCACTGTACTACCTGCTTATCGGGATCGGTGCCGTACCTTTAGAAGGTAAAGAGGGTTTTCAGCGTCTTGACTTTGGCAGTATCAATGCCACAAGCCATTTTCGTGATTGGAGTGAAGCTCTTCCACTTGCTTCTACTGGCGCTGGCAATTAAATCAGAGACTGTTTCAGGATCAATAGTGTCAAAGCCCCCAATCTTATAGGTGTTTAGATAGTCTAGACGCTCAAAGATTTCGGCTCTAGATGCCTGCTTGATGCTGATAGAAGTCGGTGGTGCTGGTGGTGGAGGGGGAGGCGTTAAATAGAAGACAGTAGCTAAGGCATCGAGCTTCTTGCCCTTAGTGATGCCGCACTTAAGTTTGATAATCGGCGTAAAGTCCTGCCAAGTACTGCGATCTTCAGCCGCGATTTTACTGGCTGTGATTGTCGCATCTAAGCCTTTTAATGGGCTGTTTGGCTGCGCTTGGATGTATGCAAGGGTCTCAACTAGCGCTTGTTCAGGAGCCGTCGTCAGATTGACCCGTAGAACTTGCCCTAATTCCACTTCTATTTGTTGCTGCATCGGTTGATTAACCACAATGCACCAGACAAAATCAAGCTTTACTTGTCGAGCCGCATCGAGAATCTGCGTGTTTAGAATGGCCTGATACTTATCCTCTCCCAGCAAACGGACGATTACTGGCAGAATGTTCTTGCCTGTGGTTGAAAGTTCTTGAGCGATCGCCTTGATGATGATCGGTTGCGCCTCAGACTGACCCTTAATAAACTTGCAGGGGAGTCGTCGGATTTGACCGAGTGTGACATCAAGTGGTGATACCTCTGTTTGTGTGGCAGTCATGGTTAGTGATCGATAAAGTTTGAGTCTAGAAAGAGTTCGTTGACAAGCTTGGTGTAGAGCTTGGTAATGGGAGAGCCTTGCCAGCAAACGACAGGCATGTGCTTAAACTCAGCCACTTTCGTTTGAGCGTAGGTTCTTAAGCGAGTCTCACATTGCTTGCCGATGAAGTTACTTTTGCTTAATTCCTGCTTGATACATTCCTCTAAAACAGTGCCTGCGTCTCCGGGACAGTTGCTAAAGACAACGCCGAGATTCCAAGGACCGAGATGCAGTCGTTCTTTGCGAGCCGCCCTCAGTTCACGAAACTTGGGGATTGTCGTGCTGTAGAGCTGTACTGCATGGTGTAGAGATTTACCACCAAGATCGATCGGAATAAGCACCGCATCACAAGCCAGCAGCACGCTTTGAGTCAGCTTATCAGGGGTGGGTGAAACATCAATAAAGATGTAGTCATAGTCCAAATGCAGTTGCCTGATCAGCTTTTTGAATATGACAGCTGGTTCGACATTGGGATCGTCACGAAAGGCTTTGAGTGCCTTTTCATCGCTAGAAAGAACCGAAAGCGTAAAGTCTTTTTTATCACTGGTGGGGAACTTGCGGGTCTGAATCGCCTTGTTTAAGAGGTGTTTAGCCTCATCCCACTCTTCCAACTGAAGTTGCTTGGCGCATTGCTCCAGGTGACCTGGGAACCAATGAGGATCAGCACCAACACCGCGCGTTAAATCGTTCTGTGGATCAAGGTCAACAAGCAAGACACGCTTACCTGCTAGTGCCAAGGTTGCCCCGATGTTCACGATGTTTGTTGTCTTTGCCACACCGCCTTTTTGATTCCACACGGCAGCCACCAAGGCAGTGGTGGGATGCTCTAAGCAGTACTCTAACTGCTGCATTAATCCTGGAAGGCTTGCTTTCGTGACTTTTTGAATCGGCGTCATCGGCAAAATTAGCCCATCAACCCGCCGCCAAAGCTGAAAGAAATCACCATTGAAGACTAAGCCATAGGAAGCTAGTAAAGAGGGAGGGATGCCGCTATCGAGGTACTGCTTAATACCTCGATTACCAGGGGGACCAATGTCTTTGTAGCCCACTGCTTGCCGATAGAGAGCATGGGTTTTACATGCTGCCGCAAAATCCTTCTCTGGAATAGCAGCTAGATCGGGAGTGCGCTTCTTGTTCTCAAGGACCAGTACCGGTGGTTTATTAACGTCTTGATAAACCAATCGATCTGGAGTGCCAAACCCTCCACCCAAAGGCATACCGGTTCTAACTTGCTGTGGAAACTTCAGCCCCAGAGCTTGTAGAAGAGGCTGTACAAGATTTGCCTCCACTTCTTGCTCCTGATGGTTAGGAGGCAGTTCAGCCCAATGTTGAGCCAATCTTCTATAAGCATTGAGGCTTTTCATACAACAGTCCTACGGTCGTGGGCAGTTTGCTCGGAGTGGTTCACTGGACTAGTGGTTAACCCACGTCTCGATCCGTAAGAACACTACGTTCCTAAAGTGCCTTATTTATTTGGGGTTTCGCCTGAAGTTCACTAACACTTGATAGAGGATTGTTTGTTTCTTCTTGCTGCAGCATCAACTCTTTTCTCGCTGCTTCAGCGATCGCCTGCCGTAACCATTCCGCCCGATTCGGCTTCATCCGGACGTATTGATCTAAATTCTTCGGGAGAAAGACGGAGACGGGTTTTGCCGCTAAGGCTTCTTCTCCTAAAGGCTTGAAACGGGTTTGATAATCGGTACGTGGCTCAGTCATGGCTCAGTTGTAACTTGAAGCGGGCGCTGCTGCCTTCAAAACGAAGCTACAGCGTCATTTCTTTAAGTTGCCGCAAATAAGCACTTTCTAAACTTTTGCAAGATCAATTAGAACGATGACAAGAGCGATATAAAACTGCTCCAACAGAATCATGATTCGCCATAATGAGGGCGTGATACGATTTCGTCCATGACAAACACACGCATCGCAGTTGCAGCCCGAAAAGGAGGCGTAGGCAAGACAACTATTGCCTGCGGACTTGCTTCTGTGCTAGCCAGTCAGGGCAAAAAAGTGCTAGTGGTTGACCTTGATCCCCAGTCCAATGCCGCTTACGTTCTGGGGACTAATCCCACAGCTCCCGGCACCGCTGAACTCCTAACAGGTGGTTCACCAAAGCCTCTAGAAGCAGCTCCGAATCTCTACGTTTTGCCCGGTGGTCCAGATTTAGCAGGGCATTCGATTCAATCACTCGATCCTGAGGACTTAGCGGATATCATCGCTTCTATGGCTTACGATGCCTTTATTTTTGATTGCCCACCCGGTGTTGAGTATTTGGAGCGCTTGGGGCTGGTGGCAGCGAATGTTGCCATTATCTGTACCGATGCTCATCCGTTAGCTGTAATGGGGGCTGGTCGAGTCCTGAATGAGTTGAAACTACGACAGCAAAAGGGGCGCAGAGGCGCAAGTCGATGGGCACTGGCTCTTAGTCGGATTGATCTGCGGCGGTCAATGGATCAGTCGCTTGACCAGCAGCTAGCAACAGCATATCCATCCATCAAACGGCTAATTGTGCATCAAGACTCTGCTCTAGCATGGTCTGGGGCAGAGCGAGCCCCCCTGATGCAATATGATCCAAATTGCAAGGGCGCAAAAGACTTACAGGCAATCGCAGACTGGGTGTTTAATGGCTAGACGACGAAGTAATAGTGCAGATTTGTTTGCTGAAGCAGCTGCCACAGCAGACGCGATTCATGAGCAAGACCAGGCGGTTGCTGCAAAATCTGAGCAGGAGCGCGCGCAGAAGACGAAGCTTCCACTGGGTCAGATTCAGGCAAGAGAAACGGATACGCGCCCCCTTGATCCTCAGCATGTTTCTGCATTAGCAGAATCGATCGCAGCGTTGGGACTAATTGAACCCCTTGTCGTTGATGCTAGGAGTGTCCTACTAGCAGGTGGGCATCGACTAGCAGCTCTGCAAGCGCTACAGGAAACAAACCCAGAGATTTATAACCAGCAGTTTCCAGAGGGGCAGATTCAGGTCCATATGCTGGCATTTGACGCCGAACAAGAGCCTGAGCGTGCACTCCAGGTTGAGTTGGCCGAGAATGAAAAGCGAGTAAACTATACCCGCGACCAGATTGAACGGCTGGCTGAACGGCTAAAAGCGTTGAATTATCGGAACATTCGAGGACGCCCCAAAGAAGGCGAGAAAGCGTTAGGTCCAGCACTAGCCGTGGCGATCGGGGTTTCCACTCGCTACGTGCGGAAGATTTTGAGTGAACAGAACCAAGA
>JACMKO010000343.1 GCA_014380065.1 Leptolyngbya sp. ES-bin-22
GGATTAATTAAAACCGACAAATTGTTCGTAGGTAGGGGCGCACAGCCGTGCGCCCCTACGGAAAACGCCGAGGTGATTAAATTCTTGTTCCTTAGTTAGCTGACCTGTCTAAATGAACAGGCTGCTTTAAGCTGATTTTAGGCAGAGCCGCGATCGATTTCGTCTATCCCTGCCCTTAATGTCAGACCTGAGAGCTTTGTAGCAAGGTACACAAGTGGCAGAAGAGCGTACTTCTAAGCTTCACACAGGCAGACAGTAAACGCTGTCGGTTGAAAAGTACTGGTTTTAAGGAGGATGCAAAAGCTAGGAACTGGGGTCGTTGAGTTTTCAATTGTCTGGGTTTTTAACTTCTGCTTTTTGACGCTGATCGATCAAGACGGCTTTAGAAAACCCTTGAGTTGGATCTTGCGGCCTTCACTGAAGCGGTACTTCTATGACTAGAGGCTTATTCAAGGATCACTGCGATGGGATCAAGCATTCACGCGGTTCCTACGGGCGTGATCATGTCTTCCTCTTGGATTCGGTGCTTAAGCAGACGATACGTTTCAATGGTTTTGAATTTTGAGTTGGTAATGTCAGCTTTGCATGATTGCTTCGGCTTTTTTTTGCATGATTGCTTCAGCTTTTTTTGCATGATTGCTTCAGCTTTTTTTGTATGATTGCTTCAGCAATCTGGCTGGCAGCTACCACTAGCAGCAAACAATTTACTGAGGATAAAGCAATGCCTGAAGTAACCGCTCCCGCTCATAAAGCTGGTGATTTCTTCGTTGATTATGAAGAAAAAGTTTTTGAAGATGTCAAAGCTGACCCAGGTGAAAAAGCGCTGGTCACCTTTCATACGGTTGCCTTTGAAGGATCGATCGGTCTGGTAAACCTGTTGCAAGCGTTACGCCTGCTGCGGAAAGGCTTTGAAACGTCGGTCTTACTCTATGGTCCTGGTGTCACGCTGGGCATTCAGCGCGGTTTCCCAAAGATTGGTGATGCGGCATTCCCTGGACACCAGAACTTCAACGATCAGCTCAGCAAATTCATGACGGAAGGTGGCAAGGTGTATGCCTGCCGTTTTGCGCTCCAGGCACTCTACGGGCATGGTGAACCCTCGCTAATACCAGGCATTCGCCCCATCAGCCCTCTGGATGTGTTGGATGTCATCTTGCTGCATCGCAAGGATAACGCCTTCATTTTGGATACGTGGACGGTTTAGGGCGTTGAAAGAGTTTTGAGTGATGAGTTTTGAGTGATGAGTTTTGAGTTGGACAAACGCCTCAACTTAGAACTCAAAACTATTAACTTGTTTTAGGAGGCGTTGTGGATTCACGCATTGTTAGAGCCGCCGCCGTGCAGATTAGTCCGGTGCTGTTTAGCCGGGATGGAACGACGGAGAAGGTCTTGCAGGCGATCGCGAGTGCTGCCAAAGAAGGCGCACAGTTAGTCGTCTTTCCAGAGACCTTTGTGCCCTACTATCCCTACTTCTCGTTTGTGCAGCCACCTGTGTTGATGGGTAAGGAGCACATGCGGCTATATGAAGAAGCCGTCGAAATTCCCGGTGCTGTGACGGATGCCGTTAGTCGAGCGGCACGTTCCTACGGCATTGTGGTGGTGTTGGGCGTGAACGAGCGCGATCGTGGCTCACTTTACAACACGCAGCTTTTGTTCGATGCCGATGGCTCGCTGTTGCTAAAGCGGCGCAAAATCACCCCAACCTTTCACGAGCGGATGGTTTGGGGACAGGGTGACGGCGCAGGCTTGATGGTGCACGATACAGCCGTTGGTAAAGTGGGTGCCCTGGCATGTTGGGAGCATTACAACCCTCTGGCTCGATTTGCACTCATGGCGCAACATGAGCAAATCCACTGCGCTCAGTTTCCTGGCTCAATGGTGGGGCAGATTTTTGCCGATCAAATTGAGGTGACAATTCGCCATCATGCGCTGGAGGCAGGTTGCTTTGTCGTCAACGCAACGGGTTGGCTGTCACCCGAACAGGTTGGGCAAATCACGACCGACGAAAAACTCCAGAAGGTGCTGAGCGGCGGGTGTCACACTGCCATCATCGGACCCGAAGGCACGCATCTGTGTCCACCCATCACGGAGGGAGAAGGAATGGCGATCGCCGACCTGGACTTTGCTCTCATCACCAAACGCAAGCGCATGATGGATTGCGTCGGTCATTACTCCCGTCCTGACTTGCTTCAACTGCGGCTGAATCCAAGTCAGTGGTCAGTGGTGAGCGGTTTACAAGCTACAGATGCCGGACAACCAGCAGCGGTCGCCGCCCCCCTCACCATTCCCCAGACTGAATGGCTCACCCTTGAACCATAAGCTCACAGCGCTGTCCCCACTCCCTACTCCCCACTCCCCACTCCCTGACCCATGAACAAACAGCAGTTAATCACAGAACTCCAAACCAACGGCTTGCGGTTAGTTGGGCAGGATATGGGTGTGGCAGGACGTAAAGGTGGTGCGGGACCGTCCGATCATAAAGCAGTGACGGTGGACGGTACGACCGTGATGGTGCCCATCTATACGGGCACGGCATCCCGATCGCCCTACACTGTAACGCTCGATCCCAGCGCCGAGCAAGCCGTCTTGCACTGTAACGAGGAAGCCATTGCGCCGATCGCGTTTCCGCACCAGCCAACGTTTTACGGTTTGACGACGGCAGATGGCATTCCTTACTGGAAAATTGCCTTGCTGCACAGTCACGACGTACTGGCAACGACGGTGCTGCAAACCTGTATGCGCTAC
The DNA here is from genome assembly GCA_014380065.1 of Leptolyngbya sp. ES-bin-22. Lineage (GTDB taxonomy): Bacteria > Cyanobacteriota > Cyanobacteriia > Leptolyngbyales > Leptolyngbyaceae > Stenomitos. The sequence goes on from JACMKO010000343.1 coordinate 2,746, forward strand.
AACGATGCGGCAACCTCCTGTCAGTTTTGCGCGATCGGTCAATCGTTAGAGGCAGGTCGGACGATCGCCCGCAAAACGCCTGCTCAACTAGCAGAAGTCGCGGAAGCGGCTGTGCGGCTAGACGGCGTAAAGCACATGGTGATGACGAGCGGTACGCCTAACACGAGCGATCGAGGCGCTGCCTACTTAACCGACTGTGCTAAAGCCATCAAAAACCGGGTCGCGTTGCCCATTCAGGCGCAGTGTGAGCCACCAGACGACTTCATCTGGTTTGAGCGCTTGCAAGCCGCTGGCGTTGATGCCTTGGGGATGCACCTGGAAGCGGTTGATCCACACGTACGCGCCAAAATCATGCCAGGAAAGGCAACCGTCCCTGTGGCGTACTACTACGAAGCGTTTGCTGCCGCTGTGAAGGTTTTTGGTTGGGGGCAGGTCAGCACCTATTTGTTAGCAGGCTTAGGCGATGATTTACCGACCTTATTAAGTGCCTGCGAACGCCTGATTGCGATCGGGGTTTACCCCTTCATCGTGCCCTTTGTTCCCATTGGCGGCACGCCTTTGGCAAATCACGCCCCGCCCACGAGCGCCTTTATGCTCCCCCTCTATCGTCAGGTCGGTGTCATGCTCAACCAGGCTGGTATGTTTTCTAGCGCTATCAAAGCTGGTTGCGCCAAATGTGGTGCTTGTTCTGCCATCTCAACGTTTGAATCCTAATTAATCCTCCCATGTCCATGCATTCGTACTGCTTCAAACTAGCAACCTCACCAGCGGAACTTAGCGGCTATTTTGCACTGCGGCACTCGATTTTTGTGGATGAACAGCGTTTGTTCCACGGCGGTGATGTGGATGGGATGGACGCGATCGCCTACCCGATCGTGGCGCTGGCAGCAGTGGATGATACCGCAGAGACGCAGAGGCATGGAGAGGGAAAACCGCTTGTGTTGCCGCTGGCGCATCACCCTGTTCTTTTGACGCACTGTCTGCAAAACTCACCTGTATTGGGCGTTGTGAGAATCTATGAGCCGGAACCAGGGCTTTGGTATGGCGGTCGGTTGGGTGTGCATGAAGCGTATCGTCGTGCCGCCCGGATTGGAAAGGGGTTGATTTACAAAGCTGTGACGACTGCCAACACCTGGGGGTGCGATCGCTTTCTTGCCACCGTGCAGCTTCAAAACGTGCGCTTTTTTCAACGACAGCACTGGCACTCCCTAGAAGAATTGTCCATTCACGGACTACCGCATCACTTGATGGAAGCCGATCTGAACCACTACCCAGCCGACACAGAGCAGCGTCCAGCACTCTCAACGTTTGTTAGGGAAGCCTCTTGAAGCTGGTAGACCTCGTGGCACACTTACAGCAGTCATTGGGTATTTTGCACAAGCAGGATATTCAGACGGTAGCGCGACGGTTGTCAGCAGCCAGCAGCCAGCAGTCGGCACTAACTCAAAACTCAAACCTTAAAACTCAAAACTTCTTCTCTCCCCCACTCCCCACTCCCCGCCTCGGCGACGACTGCGCTGCCATTCCCGATGGCTCTGGCTACCTCCTTTTGGCAGCAGAGGGCATGTTGCCATCGTTGGTAGAAACGGAACCGTGGTTCGCAGGCTGGTGTGCAGTCATGGTGAATGTAAGCGACATCTACGCAATGGGAGGATGCCCGATCGCGGTGGTAGACACCATCTGGAGCCAAACAACCGCCATGAGCGAGCTGCTGTTGGACGGCATGAAAGCGGCAGCGGCAGCGTATAGTGTGCCGATCGTCGGTGGGCATACGAATGGTCACAGTCCCTACAATGCGCTGTCGGTTGCCATTTTAGGACGAGCAAACCGACTCATGACCAGCTTTGACGCGCAACCCGGCGATCGCTTGCTGATGGCGGCAGATTTTCGCGGCAAGGCTCATCCCGATCAGCCTTTTTGGAACGCAGCGACGGCAGCCGATCCAGTGCAGTTGCGCGCTGATCTGGCGCTGTTGCCTCACCTGGCAGAAACAGGGCTTTGCAACGCCGGAAAGGATATTAGCATGGGCGGCATTGTCGGTAGCCTCCTGATGCTGCTGGAAACTTCAAACTGTGGTGCAGTACTCGATCTTGATACGATTCCTTGTCCTCCAGCGTTACCGCTTGAGCGGTGGTTGCTGTGCTTTCCCAGCTATGGCTTTTTGTTGAGCGTTCGCCCAGACAAGGTTGACACGGTGCGATCGCTGTTCCATGAGCGCGACCTGGTTTGTGAGACGATCGGCGAGGTGCAAACAGCCCCACAGCTTGTACTCAAAAACGCAAAGGAAGCAGCCGTCTTCTGGGATCTTTCAAACCAGGCATTGACGGGCTTTTCCCCCGGCAGATAGGCGCGCCCGAAGGAGTCTACTTGCTTAAGTTAAGCAACTAAACTCTTGTCGCAGTCTGCGTAGGCAGACTTTGTTTATCTAGCCGCGACTTCTAGCCACCACGGCTCAACCGAGAAGTAGGGACTCAAGCCACAAAGCAACCCAAATGTAACTGCTGGTTACTCCAAAACGATGTTGAGGAACCCAAACACAGCTTCGGGGCACTCAAACACAAGCTTTAGGTACCCAAATGCTTGTTTGAAGAACCGCCATTGAACGATCGGGAACCCAAACATAGCTTTTGGGTAATCAAGCACGCTGTTGAAGCACGCGACCGTAGCTTTGGGGTACTTTAGACCAGCATTGAAGTACTCAA
>JACMKO010000344.1 GCA_014380065.1 Leptolyngbya sp. ES-bin-22
AGCCGTCGCTGCACCTGCGATCGCAGAAATTGCCACTGTAGCGCTCAGAAGAGCCGGAGCCGCTAGCAAGGACTTCCAGATTGTTTTTGACATCATTGCTTTCACACTCACACCTTAAATACAAACGAAGCTATGTACAGATTGTCTCTAAAACTCACCAAGGAGCTTTATTCGCTAATGCCACAGACTCACCGAAGCCCCTCAACGTTTGGAACAGTTGGGGATGCCGCCATCGTGACGACCTCAAGTCAAACCTTTAGAGCTTACTTAACTGATCGGGAATGTGACTCGTCTCACTTGATTATCAGAGACGATGGTTAACGGGACTTTAAAAGATATACATCTTTTTGAGCTAGTTTCTGGCAATCATCCTGAAAGGTTGCAGAAACTTCAGCTTTTTACATGGGGATGTTGCTGGAATCGTGGCAGTCTGAGGAGGATTTACAGCAATTTTCACATGGGTAATACCAAATCTTGCCATAAACGCTACAGAGGCTCCCTCACCCTCGCCCTCTCCCAACGGGCAAGGGAACGAGACTTTGACTGCCTTTCTCCTCGGTGCGAAGGGTTGGGGATGAGGGCAAGATGTGTAGCCTTTGTTCATTGATTTGGTATAAACCACAGATACTTTGCAGGGCGCTTGGCGATGCCAAGCCGCTACGTAACGGTGTGGCTGATGCAATTGCAAACTGCTGTAAGAAGACCCAAAGGCGACTGCGTGCCTCCTGCTTCGCTAGGGTTGCTTTCCTCTGGCACTTTCCTCTGGCAAGTGATGGAGTCAGTCGGTCAGGATGTAATGCCCTAAACGTTACAGCGATGACTATAGAAGCGGCGACCATAAAGCTAAAGATAAGTAACCAAGCAAGCTTAAGTAAGCAGTGTGTCGATGTCTAAAGCACTGAAGTCTAAAGCATCGAAAGCTGGGAATTTGGTGGAGGGTAACCCAGATGTCTCCAGGCGGCAGGAGTGGCAATGCGACCGCGTGCGGTGCGGTTGAGATACCCAATCTGTAGCAAGTAGGGTTCATAGACTTCTTCGATCGTCTGAGCATCTTCGCCAGTTACCGCTGCCATCGTCTCTAGACCCACTGGACCACCCCCAAACTGCTCGATCATCACGGTCAGCAGTCGGCGATCGGTCCAATCCAAGCCGCAGGGGTCAACGTTAAAGCGTTCCAGCGCTTCGGAGGCGATCGCCTGATCGATCGTGCCCAGGTTCTTTACCTGCACATAATCACGCACGCGTTTGAGCAACCGATTGGCAACGCGGGGGGTACCGCGAGCGCGTCGGGCAATTTCAACGGCACCTTCAGGCGTAACGGGTGTGGTGAGTAGCTTCGCCGTTCGCAGCACAATTTGCGTGAGTTCGTCTAGTTCGTAAAACCGTAGCCGTTGAATCAGCCCAAAGCGATCGCGCAGGGGTGAGGTAAGGGCACCCACGCGCGTTGTGGCACCCACCAGCGTAAAGGGCTGTAGTTTGAGCGAACGAGTACGAGCGCTAGAGCCTTGACCGATCGTCAGATCAACCCGAAAGTCTTCCATTGCCGGATACAGGAGTTCCTCGCTCACTTTGTTCAGGCGATGGATCTCGTCAATAAAAAGGACATCGCCTGGTTGCAGGTTGACGAGCAGTCCCACAATATCTTTGGGGCGTTCTAACGCTGGTGCGCTGGTAATTTTGCACTGAACGCCCATCTCTGTTGCCAAAATCAGCGACATTGTGGTTTTGCCCAGCCCTGGTGGACCATAAAGCAAGAGGTGATCCAACGTCTCGTTTCGGGCTTTGGCAGCACGGATGGCGATATCCAGAATTTCTTTCAGGTCTTTTTGCCCCACATACTCTGATAGCCGTTGAGGGCGTAAGTGCTCTTCTTGCTTGGTGCGTTCCTCAGGCACAGCTTCGGGCTGCAACAGGGATGCTTCAGGTGAGCTTGCGGGCACGGGCGCGATCGCCGCTTCAAGAGGCAACTGAGCCTTAGCCTCTGGCTCATCTGGTTCTGAGGGCTGTTTCTTAGAGGAGATTATTGCCATACTTAGCTATTAGCTGATGGCGATTAGCTGACAGGATCAGCTAACGGCTTCATCAATCATACTGAGAGAACTTAGAAGATGGCAGTTGAGTCCAGTTTCACCGTTCCTGATGCTGTGAGTTTTGCGGAGGCGATCGCCCTCACTCAGGCGCTTTTGGACGGTCTTGAGCAAGGCAAGGTCACAGCAGCAACGCTTGAAACCACGATAGCTGCCCTGGTTTGTAGTGAAAATGGTGCACGCGGCTTTTTTGTGACTTATTTAAGTGATGATCGAGCGCTTGCAGACCAGCCAATGCCTACCGTCGTAGCCGCTTTGCAAACGTCATCCGCGATCGTGTCACCCCTGTTAGTCAAAAATCTGGCGATGTCTACGGCAATGGCAATGACGCATCGCCGCAACCAGGATGAAACGATGGCAGAGGGATCAGAGCGGGTGCGATCGCGCACGTTGCAGTTAATCCAGGTGCTTCAGTTGCCTCAGGTGCAGGTAGAAGCACAGCAGTTGTTACAGGCGATCGAGATGAGTACAGGAAGTTATCAAACATTTTTAGAGCGTTGGGGGTACGATTTGGAGCAGCGACAGGCAATGCAGCAGACTTTGGAAGCGGCAGGCATCGTTGCACCAGCATCGGGATTGGACGCTGCCTCGGAAGTTGGTTAGTAGAACTTGAATAGTGGAACATTGGAGCGGCTTGAAGCGTCTGGTAGGTGGCATCTGCAATGGAACGGGGGCAGAAATTTCTCTCGTTATTCAAAGCGGTTGCCCCTGATTAGCGCGTAAAGTAGTTGACATTGGCACCGATTCCAGAGACTTTAGAAGATCAGCAATTGTAATCAGCACCTAGTCGGTTTTACCTAAACATGGCAATCTCAATTCAGAAAAACCTGTCCCGCCCTGAGGCAGAGCGATATTGGGAGTTGCTTCGTGTTTTGGTAGAGCGTAACTTGAACGCCCGTTATCGAGGCTCGGTTTTGGGAGTGTTCTGGTCGTTGCTCAATCCACTGACCATGACGGTGCTCTACACTGCCATCTTTGGGGGTGTTTTTGCCAAGCAATACTATGGTTCGTCGTTTGGCTATGCGATGGCTGCCTTCACAGGGCTGACGATCATTAATTTCTTTTCGGCAGCGACCTCGCAAGCACTCTCAAGCGTGGTTGGGAACGGTCCTCTGCTTAACAAGATACGGTTGCCTGTCAGTGTGTTTCCGGTCGCGGTGAATGCTGCAAACGTATTTCAATTTGTCGTCGGACCCATGCCGTTGCTGGCGATTGTCACAGTGATTAACGTCAGGCATCATGTGTTGGGCGGTTTGACGGCTCCAATGCCATTGCCTGAACTGATTATGACCATTCTTGGTCAAAGTCTGGTCAATCTAGCGATTTTGCCGCTGCCGCTGTTAGCGCTCATCTTTCTCTGCCTGGGCGTTGGGTTTCTCGTCAGCGCCCTCTTTGTGTTCTTTCGAGACTTGCCGTATTTTTATGAGCTGATCGTTTTTGTGCTGTGGATTAGTAGTCCTGTGTTCTACCCAGCATCGATCGTGCCAGCTCAGATTAGACCGTTGCTAAACCTGAATCCGCTGGTTCCCATTATTGAAAGTACCCGTCAAATTGTGCTTTCAGGCGCACCTCCTGAAGTCAACATGTTAGTGCGAGCGTTGGTGAGCAGCCTCGTCATTTTTGGGTTGGGTTGGAGTTGCTTCAGGTGGTGGCGACCGCAGTTTATGGATTTACTCTAGATGGAAGTGATTCGCCTCGATCAAGTATCGCTGTTAAGACGAACTCAAGAGGAGTTTTCGTATGACTTGAAAAAAACGGTGCTGTCGTTTGTGGAGGGCAAATACCGTAAACCAGCCAGCAAATTAGTGCTTGACAACATCAATCTGTCGATCGCCGTTGGTGAAAAAATCGGCATCATTGGTGCTAATGGCTCTGGCAAGTCAACCTTGCTCAAGTTGATTTCAGGGATTCTACAGCCCACACGCGGCTCCTTACGAGTGAGGGGGCAAATTGCGCCGCTGATTGAGCTTGGCGCGGGTTTTGATGCCGAGATGACGGTGATGGCAAATATTGTCCTTTACGGTGTGCTGCTGGGCTTTCGGCGCGAGGAGATGCTTGCCAGAGCGCCCTACATTCTGGAATTTGCAGAGTTGGAAGACTATGCGTCATCCCCTGTGAAAGCGCTCTCGTCGGGGATGACAGCGCGGCTGGGGTTTGCGATCGCCACCGACGTGCAGCCTGACATTCTCATCCTGGACGAGGTGCTGTCAGTCGGAGATGAAAGCTTCAAGCAAAAGTGTAAGCAGCGGATGGAGCAGCTATGGGATGGCAGCGCCACCGTGTTGCTGGTTTCGCACAGCATGGAAGACATTTATCGCTCGTGCGATCGCGTCATCTGGCTCGATCGTGGTCGTATTCGCGCTACGGGTCACGCAGATGAAACAGCGGCAGCTTACTTAAGCGCTGTCGATCGCAAGCTGGATATGGGGTTACGTCACGTGTAGCTCTCTTAACGCGATTGCATTTAACCTGCATCACTGCAAAAATTGCAGGTTTATTTCGGCAACCCAATGCGGCAGCCCAATGAGAATGAAAGCCGCCCAAGAGAGCGGGTCGGTATGGTCGCGCTCGGTCTTTAAGCTTGCCTGGACACAAGGCTCTTGCTTTCCCAAATGGTTGGTTGCTGCGCCACTGCCGATCAACTTATCCATCAACGCATCCTTGAGCAAACAGGACGTTCTGTCGCGGGTTAAAAGGTGGTTAAGACAAAGCCTTGGGGCTGCTTGCTAAGAACAGAGTAGAGTGGACAGAGGGCAGAAACCCTCCCAGGAGAACCCATGCTCATGAGCTTAGACCGTCGCACAGGCACACTTCACACACAGAAAAACGAGTATTACTTAGAAGTCGAGGGACTTAAGTACCGGATCTTCGAGTTTGACTACGGCAAAGTGAAAGCTGACGACAAATACGGCTCTGCCCAACTGTTTCCCTATCAAAAAATGATTGATGGTTTTGATGGCTCGGTCTACGCCGGGAGCCTCCAGATTGAAACGAAGCTGCTTTAAACTCAACTGGGCTTGAGACTGGGCTAGGTTCGGCGCTTGGATGATTGTGAGTTACCCACGTATCCTGGCGATCTGAAACTGGCGTTGCTATATCATGCCCAATTGAGCGATCCTCCTCCAAGCAAACTTGTGTATCAGCTTGCTAGTGATACCAATTTGAGTTGAAAAGGCGACACATCCTGTAGGGGCAAGGCAATGCCTTGCCCCTACCCAGCGATTGGATCTGTAGCCGTCATGCTTTAAATTGGGTATGACATTGCGCGCCTGACCACTCAGTGCGATCCAGAAATTGTTTACGGGTTCTCGCGTCTGCTTGCACTAC
>JACMKO010000345.1 GCA_014380065.1 Leptolyngbya sp. ES-bin-22
CTTCTTTGAAGAGCTGGATAATGGCATCCATCCTACTCGCTTACATCTGCTGTTGCAGCTTATTGAGCAAAAGGTTTCTGAAGGCAAGATTCAAATGGTGGCAACGTCCCATTCACCACAACTGCTTCGCCTTTTAAGCCCAAAATCGTTAGAATCGGCTTCGTTAACCTATCGCTTGCCAGAACATCCAGACGCAAAAATTCAGCGCATTTTAGATATTCCTGATGCAAGACGTTTAATCGAGAAAGGCGATTTGGCTGATTTACATGAATCAGGTTGGTTAGAGAACGCAATGTATTTTTTGAATGACGAGGAAGCGAGTGAATGAACGTACTCGTCATTCCTGAAGATTATCCTAGAGATGAATTAATGCTGGTGCCAATTGTCAAAGCGATGCTTAAACATCTGGGAAAGCCAAAGGCAAAAGTTGCCATCTGTCGCAAGCCACGTTTGCAAGGCATTGGAGAAGCGTTGAAATGGGAACGGCTTACAGAAATCATTGACCAAAACGGCATGGTTGACTTGTTTTTGCTCTGCGTCGATCGCGATGGCATCGAAACCAGAAAGGCAAAACTGGAACAGATCGAGCGAAAAGCCGCAGAGGTTTTAAAGCGCGATCGCCTCTTTCTGGCAGAAAACGCTTGGCAAGAAATTGAAGTGTGGGTCTTAGCAGGGCACGATTTGCCCAAGACATGGAACTGGCAGACCATCCGGGCTGAGATTCATCCTAAAGAGCAGTACTTTGAGCTGTTTGCCAATCAGCGAGGATTAGCGAACTCTCCCGGACAGGGGCGGAAACTTCTGGCGGAAGAAGCGGCACAGCGTTACAGCCGCATCCGCTCACGCTGTCGTGAAGATCTTGTTGACCTTGAAGATCGAATTCATGCCTGGTTCGATCGCCCTATATGATGAAAAGGCGCTCTAAAAACCGCTGCAATTTGATCTACGTGACGTTATTGGCTCATGTCTTCATCCCCAAGCTTGCTTCAATCTGCCATCAAAACGGGCGAGTTCCTCATCACCGCTGAGGTCATGCCGCCAAAGGGAGGGAATCCCGCTCACATGGTTGAGATGGCGCGATCGCTCAAGGGACGAGTGCATGGGGTAAACATCACGGATGGCAGTCGGGCGGTGCTGCGGATGTCGTCGCTGGCAGCATCGGCGATTTTGCTGCGAGAAGGAATTGAGCCGATTTGTCAGATGGCGTGTCGCGATCGTAATGCAATCAGTTTGCAGGCAGACCTTATGGGTGCCCAAGCACTTGGTATCCGCAACGTTCTGGCGCTGACGGGTGACCCTATCAAGGCAGGCGATCATTCTCAAGCGAAAGCCGTGTTTGAACTAGAATCGGTGCGCTTACTTCAACTGATCCACAAGCTGAATGCTGGGTTTGATTTTAATGACAAACCCCTTACAGACGGTGCAACGGAGCTTTTCGTTGGCGCTGCTATTGATCCTCAATGTGGGAGTTGGTCTGGGTTACAGAGTCGCTTCGAGCGTAAACTTAAAGCCGGAGCGCAATTTTTTCAGAGTCAGTTAATTTCAGACTTCGATCGCCTGGAAAAGTTCATGACTCAGATCGCTGGCGATTACGATAAACCTGTTCTTGCTGGCATTTTCTTGCTAAAGTCTGCCAAGAATGCCCAGTTTATCAATCGCTGTGTGCCCGGTGTACAGATTCCTGACCACATCATCGATCGCCTCAAACGCGCTGCCGATCCGCTTCAAGAAGGCGTGACGATCGCCGCCGAGCAAGTCCAGCAGGCACGGCATCTTTGCCAGGGTGTTCACATGATGGCAGTCAAGCGCGAAGATTTAATTCCGCAAATTCTGGATCTGGCAGGTATTGCACCGTTAACAAAGACATAGCTATTGGCTAACCGCTATTAGCCAATAGCTATTAGCTTCCCCTAACGCGATAAGAATTTACCGGCAATACTCATTGCATCGCCTAAATCAATATCGCCGTCGCGATCGCCGTCCAAGAAGGCGTTTAGGACAGGGTTACCTGCTTGAGGATTCCCAGTATGTGAGCCACTTTGCAGGAAGTTAAGTGCCAGTGGCACCAGCGTCGGCAGCATTGACTGCACCGTTTGCGGGTCGAGTCCGGTTCGCTGCACCAAGTCTTGCACCACTTGCTGCTGCATGACCGGACCTAAAACTGCTTCCACAGCCTGCGGGTTAGCGCCTGTACCGCCATACTGATTCACGGTTGCCTGAGCCTGTTCAGTGCCAGCGGTTGCTTGCTGCTGTTGCAGTGCCGATCGCACATAGCCACCCACCACCGATACCAGCGTTTGCGTAGTGCCAGCATCAGTCCCATGATTGCTACCGAGTTGCTGAACGGTATTGAGAATTGCGCCAAGCTGATCTGGGCTTCCCTGCTGACCAGGGTTGCTCACAGCGCTCAATACTGCATCAAAAAGTCCCATAAGATTCCTCTTTTAAGCGTTTACCATCACAACTCAGATCATTAGACAGTAGTAGACCATCTAGCGCCTTTGGTTACAGTAGCTTTTTGAGGTACTGATTGCAGCAGACTTAACAATCTTTTCGGGCAAACAGGGCTACAGCCAAAAAAGCTCAGGGCACTAGAATGAAAGGCAGATGCACCGCAAATGTCTTCATGCCGCTGTCGCGCTTTCTCGCTCTGATTGCTGGTCTAGCCCTCATTTTGGGGCTACTGATCTGGCTGGTCGATTCTCTCAGTCGGCTGTATTGGCAGTTGTCCTATTCGCCGTTGCTGTTTCAGGCGTTGCTGGTGCTGATTCTGGCAGTGTTAGCCGTCATCATTGGAGCCTCGATCTATTACCTCTTCGTGCTGCCCCGTGCTCAAAAGCGCCGTAAGCAGGCACGGCGGCAGCCCCAGGTGCCCGCTGCTAAAACCGAAGCGGCGGAAGAAACCCTGAAGGCAGTGCGACAGCAGGTTGATCAGATTCAGGATGAGGTGGCACGACAGGAACTGTTGCTGCGATCGCGCGAGATTGAGCAAACCCTGTCGCGTGGACATCTGCAACTCGTCGTGTTTGGCACCGGTTCGGCAGGCAAAACCTCGTTAGTGAATGCGTTGATTGGGCGCATGGCAGGCAAAGTTGGCGCAGCAATGGGCACGACGGAAGTAGGCGAAACCTACTCGCTCAAGCTGAAAGGTTTAAACCGCGAGATTCTGATCATTGACACGCCAGGAATTTTAGAAGCAGGCGTAGCGGGGACTGAACGCGAACAACTGGCGCGACAGTTAGCCACTGAAGCCGATCTGCTGCTGTTTGTGCTGGATAACGACCTGCGTCAATCGGAATACGACCCGCTGCAAACGCTGGCAGAAATTGGCAAACGATCGCTCGTCATCCTCAACAAGTCTGACCTGTATCCAGAGGGCGATCGCGATACCATTCTGGCGCGGCTACGGGGACGAGTGCGCGGGTTAGTCGCTCCAGCCGATGTGATTGCCACGTCTGCGAATCCTGCTGCGATCGTGCTAGAAGGCGAAACTGTTCAGCCTGATCCTGACATCATGCCGCTGATTCGTCGCATGGTGGCGGTGCTACGCGCCGAGGGCGAGGATCTAGTAGCAGATAACATCTTGCTGCAATCCCAGCGACTTGGCGAAAAAGCCCGCTACCTGATTGATGCCCAACGACGACGGCAGGCAGGAAAGATTGTCGATCGCTTCCAGTGGATCAGCGCTGGCGTGATTGCTGTTACGCCCTTACCTGTAGTGGATCTGTTGGCAACGGCTGCCATTAACGCTCAGATGGTGGTAGAAATCGGGCGGCTCTACGGCTGCGAGATCAACCTGGAGCGAGGACGCGAACTCGCACTGTCTCTGGGTAAAACGCTGGCAAGTCTGGGTATCGTTAAAGGTGCCATTACGATCGTTGCTACAGCTCTGGAGTTCAGTTTAGGCGGTCTTTTAGTCGGTCGTGCCATTCAAGGCGTGAGCGCCGCCTATCTGACACGTATCGCAGGCAAAAGCTTTATCGAATACTTTCGCCACAATCAGGACTGGGGCGACGGTGGCATGACCGAAGTCGTGCAGCGCCAGTTTCAGCTTAACCGCAAGGATGAATTTGTCCGCGCCTTCGTCCAGGAATCGATTACCCGTGTGGTAAAACCGCTCAACCTCGATCGCGAACCAGCCAGCGACGATCAACCGCTCTTACCAGAAGTACAGCTCCCGTTAAAAATCAAAGCCAAACTCGATGCAGACTTAGAGGAGTGGAATCGATCGTAAAAATTACAGCACCTGTAGGTTCTAAGTTTCTTGTTGTCATGACTGACCCGCTGGACATCGGCGATCGCACATAAAAAACCCCTGAAGCACACATCGTGCAACAGGGGCATAAGATCCCTACAAACAGCAGTGACTTGAGCAACGCTTATGCGTCCTCTTCCTCTTCTTCGTCTTCCTCATCGCCCGAAAACAGCTCGTCGATGATTTCATTTGCCCGCTCTTCAGAAAGCCCCAAGGCTTGATACAGGCTGTCAACGTACTCTTGCTCTGCTTCAGGTACTTCCCCATCCGACGCGATGACCACGATCGCGACGATAAACGCTGCTTCTTCCAGTCCCTCCTCTTTGGCGGTGGCAATTGCCTGTGCCGCCACTGCCTCAATTCCTTCCTCGTTGATTAGATTCCCAATCTCGGTACCCAGAGCGGCAAAATCTTCCTCGGCATAATCTTCGTACAGGTCAATGGCGGATAACATCTCACCGAGCGCCTCAGTTTCTACATCGCCAGTAGCGCCAGTAGATTCCCCATCGGCAAAGACAGAAAAAAGCCCGATCGCAGCGATCGCTAATTCTGGACTTAAGGCAACTTGTGTGCCACCACTACGTGGCAGTTTACGTTTAGACATAATGTTCTCCCAATGGTTACTTGGCGAAGGGTTCAATAACTGGAGCTGCTAGGTTTAATCAACCTAATCGAGCTGACCTTAACGTTCCCAACCGCCAGCTAGAAGAAACATCAGGGGAAAGATCTCTAGCCTCACATCGCTAGCTCTACCAGGAGTGGTCGATGATCAGACCCGATATGGCGACCAATCTGCGTTTTCTGCACAAAAAGCTCTGGGCTCACCAGGCAGTGGTCGATCGGGATAGCCAGCCACGGTAGCCAGCCACGGGGCGACCAGCTAGGCAAAATGCCGAAGCCCGTGCGAGTGTTCTTCAAGCCAGCAGCCTGTACCGCTTGCCGATAGTAAGGCGACCACATACTCACATTAAAGTCGCCAATCACAATGACTGGATGGGTTTGCGATCGCACGAACGGCGCGATCGCAGCTAGCCATTGATTGCGCCATTGAAATAGTTCTTCCCGAATGGGCGGCGGCGGATGCGTTGTCATCAAGGAAAACGTCTGTCCACCTTTGCTGACCTGAACCACCAAACTGGCATACTCAGTTTGACCTAAAAACTGCACTGAGGGCTGTTGTAGAGGCAACGCGCTATAAATAGCATTGCCAAAGCCAGCGGCATTCGGTTCTGCATACATGTAAGGCAATAGGGTGCGGAGTGGCTCTAACGCCTGCAACCATCCAGCGTTGACTTCTTGAAAGACCGCAATCTCTGGCTTGACCGCTTTGACCAGCGCCATCACGCGCTCATAGTCACGGTTGCGGACTAACACGTTTGCATGAAGTAAGCGTAACTGGACAGTAGGCGCAACAACCGAAGGCGAAGGCACATACCACGGCACAATATCAACCAGGTTAAGTAGGAGGCAGCTTAAGCTCAAGTTGAGCAACCACCTTTTCCACAGGCAGCCGTGCCAGAACCAAAGGCAGACAAATGCACTGGTGCTCACTACCAAATATTGCAGCTTGAAGTGGGCAGTCAAATCTAAAAGCCAATGGATGTGTGCCAGAGAACCAGCCAGGGACAGCAGCGTGATAAGCCCTAGCCCAACGGCTAAGACCACTGTGAAAAACCAATTGAAGGACGATCGTCGCTTAGACACTACCATCAACTGCCTCAATGGTTAGCCAACCAGGAGATCCATTGCTCCTTGCATCATCAACCCCATCGGCGCAGGCACCATTTCACCGCGCATATCCAGCAGTTGCACCACTAATAGATACGTAAGGCTCAGCGCGACCGCGATCGCCCCCGTCACAACTGCCACAAGCTTAGAGCGATCCATCATTTCTCCTTTTCACTACTGGGTTCTCTACTGGCTGTGACCGATCTGTCAGACGCTGCCAATCTTTGGGCAACTTAGGCATAGACTTAGGCAATGCAGCCGCACGGCTTTTCACCATGGCTAGCACGGTCAAACGCCTAAACAAAGTTTAAGCGTTTACGCAGAATCTTGCTGCACTGTCTATGGTCTCTTGCCCCAAGCGACCGTCTCAAAAAACACTGACTATTAGAATGATCTGCATAGCAATCTGCCAGACCTTTAAACCAGCATGGCTACCGTCATAGACACTACTAGCGAACCGTTTACCGTCGATCGTCCAGCCGTTGTCGAAACTTACGAGCTAAGGAAAACCTACCGCACCGGCTTTTGGCTCAATCAGAAAGTGGTTTCCTTGAAAGGCTGTACTCTCAGCGTGCTACAGGGAGAAACCTTTGGACTACTGGGACCTAACGGTGCCGGGAAAACAACGCTCCTGAAAACGCTGCTAGGCATCGTGCTTCCCTCAGCAGGACGGGGACTTTTACTGGGCGCACCGCTGGGCGATCGCCTGGTCAAAGAACGCATCGGCTACTTACCCGAAAACCCTTACTTTTACGACTATCTCACGGGTTGGGAAACTCTCCAGTTCACGGCTGGGCTGTTTCAGATTCCACGATCGGTACAGAAGCAGCGCATTCCACAACTGCTGGATCTCGTCGGCTTGTCGCAGTCAGCCGCCCGCAAAAAGCAGCTTCGTCAGTACTCTAAAGGGATGCTGCAACGCATTGGCTTGGCGCAGGCGTTGATTAACGATCCAGAACTGGTATTTTTGGACGAACCCATGTCCGGGTTAGATCCAATGGGGCGCTACCAAATTCGCGAGATTATTCTCTCGCTCAAGGGGCAGGGCAAAACAATTTTTTTCAATAGTCATATCCTGTCGGATGTGGAGATTGTCTGCGATCGCATTGCCATCCTTGCTGAGGGCGATCTGATTTGCAGCGGCTCTCTACAAGACCTCTTGGGCACTGCTGAAACCTACACCATTAAAGGGCGTGGTGGCAGCTTAGATGTCATTAAGAAACGAATGCTGAATCTAGACTTCCGCGATGGCGCTTGGCAAGGACAGCTTAAGGGTGATCCCTACGATTTCCTCGCCACATTGAACCTGATGGGTGCCCAAATCATGACGGTTAATCTCGCCCGTCCTTCGCTAGAAGAATTCTTTATTCGGCAGCTCAACGATCGCGGCATACGCACCAGCAGCTAAGCCGTGTCACCCCTGTGGTGGATGCACCAAAACGGCTCAAACTCTATTGATAGACAGGTAAGCCTACGAAAGCTGAGCAAAATATGGCAAATCTAATTGAAACAGCCACTAGCGCAGGCAATTTTAAGACACTGCTGGCTGCGATCGAGGCAGCAGGGGTGAGAAACCTACTGGAAAGCGAAGGACCCATGACGGTACTCGCCCCGACTGATGATGCGTTCGCCAAGCTGCCCGGTGGAGCGCTAGATGAGCTTTTGCAGGATCTCCCCAAGCTCAAGCGAGTTGTGATGTACCACATCTTATCTGGCGACGTGCGATCGGACGATTTAGCCCAAATTGAAGAAGCGCCTACCGAGGAAGGCTCAATTCTGGCGATCGAACACAGCAACGGCAAGATCAAAGTAAACGATGCTACGGTTGTCAAAATGGATCTTCTGACCGACAACGGCGTGATTCATATCATCGATGGTGTCTTGATGCCTGCCATCCTGGCTGGTCATTCGTAGCTTTACAGATTTCGGGTTTCCAGTGCGTTTGAGAGGCGATCGAGTGC
>JACMKO010000346.1 GCA_014380065.1 Leptolyngbya sp. ES-bin-22
CTCTTTTTGGAACGATCGCACCTCTAACCCAGATCGGGCGACAGCGATTCCCAACCAGGACGAAACAACCAGCAGCATCGCGAGTATCAGGAGTCCCAGACGCTTATAGCTTAATTTCACAGGCTTCAGCCAACGTCCAAACATCACCTACTGGTGTAACGCAAAACGGTCTTAAGGATTTGGAACTCTGCTCAATATCCTGAAATGGCGACTCGTTGTCAGAGGTGAGAATCAATGCTTTCTTGGGCGATCGCTCCAACATTGCGATTAAACCAGCTTTCCTTGAGCGGTGGGGTGAACTGAAGCCGTGAAACTCACTACTCCAGTTCACCTGCGACAGATTGCCAATCTGGAACTGATTTTAACGGCTTCAGGCAAAATTTACCGCTTTCGATCCATTTTCACTCGTTTATTCGGGTCTTGCTTATGAACCCAGGAAAGGAATTTCTGTAGCTGTGGGTCTTGCTTCAGCTTCTCTAGAGTATGCAGGTTTAGTGCCAGATAGGAGTTGTCGTAGAGCGTGTGGATTTGCCGGTGGCAGGCAGAGCAGATTTGAATTGTGGGGCTGGGGTCGAGACCCTTGCGTTTCGTCTTTTGACGAGGAATCAGGTGGTGTTCAGTGAGAGCAGGCATCTCTCGCTGACAAAGTTCGCAGAGTTGCAGCATCGCTTAGAAATCAGTGGATGGTGGGGAACGGTGACACGTAACTTGATCCTAGCGATCGCCCTCCTAGTAAGACATGACAACCCTGTGCGGTTTACCTGCATCATGCGACCTCCAAAGAATTTACTGGGTGACGAAGTGAATGTCTCCTTTGGGTCCGGTCGTCACTCCCCATCAAATCATTTCTACTAAGTTCTGCTCCTCTCCTTTATTCTATTGGGACACATTGAGGACGGTAAGCCAGTCAGCGGTCGCTTCCTCTAACAAAGCGATTGGCTTCCAATATAATTTCTAAGCAGAGAATTACTTTGTGAGCGATAGGCAATCTGGACGTTGGAGGTTAGAACGGCTCAACGAAATGACGCGTAATCCTTCGGTTAATCTAGTAAAGCTTAAAACCACCTCTACATAGGAGTTTTAGCTTCTATGACAATGAAATGACATGGAATGCTTTGGCGATCGCAGAAAACGATGGAATCCTTTTAGGGCAAAAGTTTCAAGCGCTGGCTTACGAAATGACATTTATTCCTTCGTTAGCGCTACAAAGTGACACGTAATTCTTCGGTGGGGTTTTCTCTAAAAACTGACGACTAAAAAACCTCAAAGTCTTGCTCTGTAGGGCTTTAAGGCAAAAAGCGGTTTTGACATTTATTTCTTCGATTGTGACACTTATTTCTTCGCCCTACATACATGGTTCTCAACGGTTTCTTGTGTGATTGAACGCATAGGTTTGCCGAAACGGTAAGACTATGCTTCCAATTCACTTTGGCAAAACTATGCTTCCAATTTTTGCTTAGACGGTTCCTCACTGGCTTCTATAGCTTTTGCAGAAAGTGAAGTTGTTAGACCCAAACCCCTTCTACCATCACTAAAGTAGTAGAAGGGGATCTTTGATGATCTTAATGCTTTGCAAGCACGAATGGAGCGACAGGCTTTAGCTACCGATCAATTTTATCCCGAAATAATTTATTCTGGTTCTAACCCAAGTTCTTGCTTTGCTGCATACAGTGCTTTTCGAGCCTCTTTGTAGCGTAAGAAACCTGGTCTAGTCAATAATTCCGCAACTCGCGCTTCTGAAGGGTAGACACCTTTCTCATGTAGTTCCAGAATGGCTTGACGTACTTCTTGGCAGCACTGAGCGATCGCTGCGTCTTGCTCCTGCCCAATTCTGAAGGTGAATGGGATGTTGAAGCGATTACTACCCCCGAAACCACCGAGCTTTGTTCAACACCTCTAGAGGGCAATACCGATATACCTGTGAAGCTAATTCAGTATGTCAAAAATACTCAAGAAGTGGTGGTCGTGGACGATTGCCAAACTGCTTTACCCGTGATTGGTCAATATTTGAGCCAGCATCAACCCAAAAGTGTGTTGGGCTTGCCCATTCTCAGTCAAGCCAAGCTGATTGGCATCTTGTATTTGGAGAATCGATCCACCAGTGGAGTATTTACCCGCGATCGCCTCTACGTCCTCAACTTCCTCTGCACCCAAGCGGCGATTTCCTTAGAAAATGCCCGACTCTATTAACAAGCTCAAACCTATACCCAGCAGCTAGAACAATCCCAACTCCAGATTGTTCAAAGTGAAAAAATGGCATCGCTGGGTAACTTGGTCGCCGGAATTGCCCATGAAAGCAATAATCCCATTGGTTTTCTCCATGGCAGCATCAACAACGCTAAAGACTATGTGCAAGACCTACTTAGTCATCTGACCCTCTATCAGCAACATCATCCTAATGCGGCTTCACCTGTGCAAGATCATGCCGAAGATATCGATCTAGAATTCTTGTGCGAAGACTTCCCCAAACTATTGAACTCGATGAAAGGAGCAACCGATCGCATCAAAGGCATCAGCACCAGCCTCCGCACCTTCTCGCGTGCGGATACAGAACACAAAGTCAGCATCAATCTGCATGAAGGGATTGACAGCACCCTACTGATTCTCAAATATCGCCTCAAAGCCAACGCACATCGCCCTGAAATCCCGGTCATCCAACAGTATGGAGAGTTGCCATCGATTCAATGCTTCCCAGGTCAATTGAACCAGGTGTTTATGAACATTCTGGCGAATGCGATCGATATGTTTGATGAAGCCGCCCAACAGTTTACCTTTGTTGACCTGCAAGCCAATCCGCAAACCATCACCATTCAAACCGCACTCACTGCCCCCAATACCGTCGAAATCCGCGTCCGTGACAATGGCAAAGGGATACCTGAGGACGTAAGAGCTAGGATCTTTGACCATTTGTTTACCACCAAAAGCGTGGGCAAAGGAACGGGACTAGGATTGGCGATCGCCCGTCAAATTGTCGTCGAAAAACATCATGGCAGCCTGGAGGTGCAGTCTAAGTTGGGTCAAGGCACCGCATTCGGCATCCGCTTATCGATTCACGCTGAGTAGCGTAGGCGGTATTAAGCGTACGCGGTATCAAAGGTGAGAAGCAGACACCTGTTGCGTCGCAGTACAACACCGTATTGTAGTGGACGGAACAGAGGTTGTTAGTGAGATGCGAAAGCGACTAGCCGCCGCTGAATACGATCGTTATACCGAACCGATAAGTC
Organism: Leptolyngbya sp. ES-bin-22; assembly: GCA_014380065.1. GTDB lineage: Bacteria > Cyanobacteriota > Cyanobacteriia > Leptolyngbyales > Leptolyngbyaceae > Stenomitos. The sequence goes on from JACMKO010000346.1 coordinate 3,225, forward strand.
CGTTCAAATTGGCTTGACGGCAACGCAATGCGGCGCTAGCTGAAATAGCGAAGATGAGCGCGACACAGCTCACAAATTAGCTTTTACACTATTGCTTCTTAGCGCTTTGGTGGAGTTGGCGGGTTTCTTCCAGTAGGGTTTGCACGTCGATTTCTGCCGATCGCTTCACGTAATTCAACTTTAATTCTTCTAAGAAATCATTGACCAGGTTTTTCAATTCATCGGTTACTTGCTGTTGCTGAACTTCGCTGCCAAGGCTTTGTCCAAAGTTTTGCACCAAGCGGTTAGTTAGTTGAGCGCCGACCGGATCTTCAAGTGCCGTTGTTAGTGTGCTGTAGGTGGCTTGCAAAACTTCGGCAATGAGGCGATCGATCAATTGCGTGGGTACTTCGCTCAATCCTGGCAATGCTTTGAGGGTTTGGTAGGCAGGCGCTTGGTTGAGCACTGCTTCAATACTGTGGCGCAGTAGTGCCTCAATGTCAGGCTGCACCTTTGGCAAGACTTGATAAACTGTCAGCTTGACGAATAATGAAACGAGTTCAGCAATCTCGTCTACGTTGTTGACCGTCACCTGATTTGGTTTGGGTTGTAACAGCCAGCGCATGATTTCGCCCTGACGAACAGCTTGTTGCACCTGATTCAATACTTGCACCACCACAACTTCAGTTAATTCTTCAGCAATGCTGCCCACAAAGCCTTGTGTTGCCTGTTCTCGAAGTTGTCCCAGGTCAACCAAATGGGCTTGATGAAGGCGAATGGTGACGGGAATGATGCGTAACCATGCCCAGGGATAAAACAGTAACCCAAAGGGAAAGAACAGAAGAATGTCGTACCAGCGCCAAAAGATGGCATCGCGCCAGCTTACACTTTTGAATTGGCGGCTGATGTACCAGGTGCGGGCAAGAAATTCGATCGCAAACAGAATGACAAAGGGCGCATCTACCAACCAAAAGTTATTCGTAAACTCACCGTTTTCCTCAATGGAACGGTAGTAATTGGTTTGCATCAAATCACGCACATGAGTGTCAAACCAGGCAAGTTCTTTTTGAGCGTCTGCTTGAGTGAAATAGTCTGGAGTCCAAAAGAGAGCAAACGCCGCTTTTGATGATCGCTTTGCCTTCTTTTTCGTCGCTTCTTGAAAGTCGCTGCGAAACGCAGCATTTTTTGTTGGATCGCTGTTGACGATATTGGACGCAATTCGCACATTGTCAACATAGATACGATCGCGCATCCGATCTTTAATTTTTTCCAACGTGCCGCTTTTATTAGCAACAGTAAACCAGTTTTCGGACACCATGCGCGTGCTCTGCTCTTGCAGGCTGTTTAACGTTTGGTTCACCGCCGCCGACTGTACGCCACTTTGCTGAATTTGTTGCTCCAGTTGGTTCACCGTCTCCAGATACGCCTGAGTATCTCGATACGCTTCAATGCCTTTGAAGCGATCGTAACAAGCCGTGATGAGTGTAGCTTTGTCAGGATTTTCGCCAAAGGGCTTGCACACAGCCGGCGCAGGTGGCAAGGGAAGCGTGACGCTCGGTAGCAAGGGGAGTTTTACTTTACCGAGCAGCCAAAAGTTACGAAACGGAATATAGCTCAGGTCAAAAAGCACCAATCCAAAGTTTGCTAGCGCCACGATCGCCATGATGCGTTCAAACCACAGATTTTTGCGAGGGCTACGCGGTTGACGCGGTAAGGGTAAGCGAGGCGACATAACAAGACTCGAATCAGGTCAAGTTATATCGTACACTGCGACCTGATAGCGCTTTCGTCAGCGCGTCATAACTTAATTGATGCCGCAAAAGCAACTCCGTTGTCTTGCTGAGCGTACTGATTGAGGGGGTCAGATGCGCTCAGATGCACGATCGGGTCTTCGCCGCAGTTGAACCCACATGGAGATCCCTGTGATTGCAAGGACGAGCAACCCAAGCGCATTTAAGTAGGGATAGACAACCTCTAGATTGAGCGAGCCAAAATGTCCCTTGTGAAGAGCCAGTAGCCAGTCAAACTCTTCTCCTTTACCCTGCGTGTCAAACGCTTGATAGAAGGAACCTGTGATCAGCGTAAGTAAAATCGGCAATAGCATGATGGGCGCGATCGCGCGATGCAGTTGCCGAATCTTGAACTTTTGGGTTGCCATAGTGCTGTGGAGCGATCGGACGACTACAGTATATCGAGCTTCTTAATGCCTCTATGCTCCGCTCATTCAAGGTGACTGAGTTTCTGCTGCGCTTATTGACGACATTGCTGCATCAAGGGCTGCTCGGCGATCGCGTCCAACTGCACCGACTTCAACAACTCTGCCCAACTGTTTATGAGAGCCGCCTCTTGAGGCTTTGCACAGCGCTGTTCGACAAGAGTTGTCACCGTATCAAACCAGATACCGTTATTGGCATATAGACGAACGCGATCCTCTGGTGTGGCTTTTACAAGTTGATTGGTCAAGCGAGGTTCTGGCGCAACGCGCTGCACCCAGCCGTCTACTTTTATATCTCTGGTGCGATCGTCCGGGTTGCAAACCAACGCCACAGACCAGTGATAGTCTTTGCCGACCACCAGCGGGGGCATAGTGGCATTGCTGGGCAGCGAGAGGCTGGCAATGCCAGCGGTGCCTGCAATACTGAAGATGGTCTTATAGATGGGCGTGCGATCTTCTCTCTGCTCGTTCACGTCGTACAAGCTAAACTCGGCAAATTTTGCTTTGCTTTTGGGTGCAAACCAGAAAAAGCGAGGGTATGCGGCTGTCGTCAACCCTAAATTGGTTCCTGGAAGTAAGGCAACGAGTTGCGATGGGTTGCCCTGGATGCAGGCGATCGGATCACGTGTACCACCGCCTTCGCGTCGTCCCGGTAAACCACGACGAGGCGGTTTAAAATCCGCTGCCATTGCCAATAGCGGCAAACTGCACACCATGAACCCTAGCATCAGCCCTAGCCAGGGCATTGCGATCGCTAAACGATTAAACAGACGCATAGTGCCATCCTTCCACTTCAGTCACATCAGTTCAGTCACATCAGTATTGTCGTACCAATTTAGCCTGTCTTTGTGCGCCTGGTCTCGTAAAATGGGGCAATGGTCAGTGAAGTCAGGCTTAAAGATTATTTTTGATCCGTTTGCATCATTGTTGACTGAATCGGTTAAGTTTGTGCGGTCAAGAGTTTCTCTCTAAGCATTAAAACTCTAACGTTTAAAAAATAGGTGACAAATGCAACGACGGGTTTTTGGTTCTGAATGCGGGCTTGCGATCGCAGGAGCATTGTTCTGGCTGCTTCCAGCGAGAGGGCTGGCTGTCACGCCAGTAGAGTACTTGCGGGTAGCACCGCTTACTGCAACCGCGACGTTGATCGCTCAGGTGCCGCAAAATCTGCCGAATCCGAGTCAAACCTCACCACAGCTTCCTGACCCCAGTCAGCTTGCCCCCGATCCAAACCGCGATCGCTTGATTCAACCGGTTCCCACTCCGATCACACCGACACCCGATCAGAAGCCGATTCTGCCGTCCACGCCTACGCCACCACTAGAGAACCCATCCGCTCAACCGTCACCCAAAATCGCCATTACCAAAATTGAGGTGACAGGCAGCACCATTTTGGCAGCAAAGGAACTCAATCCCATTACGCAGCCGTTAGAAGGGCAAACCGTCACGCTTGAACAACTGAGACAGGCGGCTGATGCCATTACCCAGCTTTATCTCGATCGTGGTTACATTACCTCACGGGCAATTCTGGCAGACCAAACCGTTGCCAACGGAGTGGTGCAGATTCGCGTCGTCGAAGGATCGCTAGAACGCATCGACATTGAGGGCACGCAGCGGCTGAACCCTTCCTACGTGCGCAAACGGATTCAGCTTGGTACAAACCCGCCGCTCAGCCGTGACAAGCTAGAAGACCAGCTTCGCTTGCTCAAAGCCGATCCGTTGTTTACCAATGTGGAGGCAAGTCTGCGTCCCGGCACTCAACTGGGTCAGAGCCTTTTGATTGTGCGGGTGACCGAGGCAAAGGCGATCGACGGGTTGCTGCAAGTCGACAACTTCTCACCGCCAAGCGTCGGTGCCGTGCGTTTGGGTGGAGCCATCAGCTACCGCAATCTCACAGGTATTGGTGATCAGCTTTCTGCGTCCTACTTTGGCACCACTCGCGGTGGTTCGGATGCCTTCGATTTTAACTACACGGCTCCTATGAATGCGATGAATGGCACCGTCCAGCTTCGCATCGCGCCCAGCAAAAACCGCATTATCGATCCGGCGTTTAGCGCGCTGGACATTCGCGGTCAGACAAGTCTTTATGAATTGAGCTACCGTCAGCCGTTAATCCGCACACCGCGCGAGGAACTTGCCCTTTCAGTTGGCTTTGCCATTCAGGATGGACAAACGTTTTTGTTTAATGATTTGGGCTTTCCGTTTGGCATTGGGCCTGATGCGGATGGCAACAGCAAAACGCGCGTCTTTAAGCTGGGGCAGGATTATGTGCGGCGTGACCCACAAGGAGCCTGGGCGCTGCGATCGCAGTTCAACCTGGGGTTGGGCATTTTGAATGCGACTGAAAATGATTCCCCCATACCTGACGGACGGTTCTTTAGCTGGCAGGGACAGGCGCAGCGGGTGCAGCGGTTGGGTACCAGCAACCTGCTCATTGCTCAGCTCGATTTGCAGCTTACGCCCGATAGCCTGCTGCCGTCTCAACAGTTTGTGATTGGTGGTGGACAATCGCTACGCGGCTACCGCCAAAATGCCCGCTCTGGCGACAACGGCTTCCGCTTCTCGGTGGAAGACCGCATCACGCTAGTACGCGATGAAGCTGGCTTGCCAACCTTCCAGCTTGCACCATTCTTCGACATGGGCACCGTCTGGAACCAGTCAAACAATCCGAATCCATTACCATCACAGAAGTTTCTCGCCGCGATCGGGTTAGGGCTTCTCTGGCAACCCCTGCCGCGCCTCAATGTGCGGCTTGACTACGCCATTCCCTTTGTAGATTTACGCGATCGAGGCACTGATGCTCAGGATGAAGGCTTCAATTTCAGCCTTAGCTACCAGTTTTGAGGCGGGCACCGCAGCGACACCGGAAAAGTGGTCAAGACTTGATTCAGGGATCGACATTGGGTCCTATGACATGAAGCTTTTATAAAGCTCTTGGGTTGTGCGATCGCCAAAGAAACATCGCTAAAAGCCAGAGACATCTAGCTTTTAGCCGATCATAAAAGCGTTCTTAAACAAGGCTGAGGGTGGCTGAAGGGGCGGTTCTCCGCATACACTCGAATGGCAGGAATCGAAACGTGAGGCTGTCTGTCCATGCACTCTTCCCCAACGTCGGTGATGTCCACTCCCATCAAGTTTGGTACAGATGGTTGGCGGGGACTCATTGCCGCAGATTTTACCTTCGATCGGTTGACCCATGTTGCACCTTTAGCCGCGCACGTTTTAGAGAATGTCTACGGCAGCGATACCGCCAGCAAGCTGGTCATTGTGGGGTACGATCGCCGCTTCCTATCCGAAGAGTTTGCCCTTGCCACCGCTGAAGCTGTGAGAGCCGCTGGGTTCGATGTCATGCTGTCAGACGGCTACGCTCCAACGCCCGCGTTTAGCTGGGCTGCCAAGCAGTATAAGGCGCTTGGCGCGTTGGTCATTACTGCAAGTCACAACCCTGGTAGTTACTCTGGTTTGAAGGTTAAAGGCGCGTTTGGTGGTTCGGTGCCGCCATCGGTGACACAGCAGATTGAAGCCCTTCTAGCAGAAGGCAAAACCGTTACAGGCACGCCAGGTTTTCTGCAAACGTTCGATCCGTGGGAAGGCTACTGCCAGGGGCTAGAAACAAAGGTAGACATTGCCGCGATTCGTCAGGCAATCCAGCAAGGCAAACTCACTGTCTTTGCAGATGTCATGCATGGAGCGGCTGCGAGTGGGCTAGAAAGACTGCTCAAGACACCGATTCGAGAACTCCACAGCGATCGCGATCCGCTCTTTGGTGGTGGCGCACCGGAACCGCTGCCACGCTATCTCACAGCTTTTTTTGAACACATTCGCGCGTATCGTCAGGAAAACCCAACGGGATTATCCGTAGGGCTGGTGTTTGATGGCGACAGCGATCGCATTGCCGCTGTCGATGGGCAAGCAAATTTCCTAAGTTCACAGATTTTGATTCCCATTTTAATTGAACACCTCGTCGCCAATCGCGGCTTTAGTGGCGAACTGGTGAAGACGATCAGCGGGTCTGACCTGATGCCTAAAGTGGCTGCGCTTTACAATTTACCTGTCTTTGAAACTCCGGTTGGCTACAAGTACATTGCCGATCGCATGTTAGAAACGCAGGTGCTCTTGGGTGGCGAAGAATCCGGCGGCATCGGCTACGGCAACCACATTCCCGAACGCGATGCGTTGCTGTCGGCGCTGTATGTACTGGAAGCGATCGTGCGTTCCGGCTTAGACCTGAGTGACCTGTACCGCAAGCTGCAAGAGCAAACGGGCTTTTTCTCTAGCTACGATCGCATCGACATTCCCCTGGCTGGTATGGACGTGCGAGCAAAGCTGCTCCACCAACTGCAAACCAATCCTCCCACCGAAATTGCTGGTCATGCTGTCATCGATTGTCTCGCGGTCGATGGCTACAAGTTTCGGTTGGATGACCAAAGCTGGCTGCTGATTCGCTTCAGCGGTACGGAGCCTGTCTTACGACTCTACTGCGAAGCTGCGACCTTAGAGCAAGTCCATCAAACGTTGAATTGGGCAAAAGACTGGGCGAAGTAAGGGACTAGCACGAAAATAAACTACCAGTTTCGACTGCGCTCAACTTGCCACCGTCGAAGGTTGAGCGTAGTCGAAACCTGGCTGATTGGTAGATTA
>JACMKO010000347.1 GCA_014380065.1 Leptolyngbya sp. ES-bin-22
TACGGTGTACCCGGCTCCCGATATGCGATCGCCAGGAATGTTGCCAGCTTCAAGCTGTTGGATCACAGGTTGGATATCGGCTTGAATCTGACGATAGCGTTTCGCCAAAGCACGAACCTGTCGTAGAAAGTCATCGGTAAAGCGAACCTGTACCGTTGGTGGCTCATTCGGCATCAAGACTGTTCCACAACTCGGAGACGGGACGAGTTTTACCGACTTTGGCATCCTGCAACGACTGACGTAAGCTTTCTAATATCTTCTCTTGCGGCTCATCGTCTTCATCACGTTCAGCAGCCTCTAAAATCACCACAATCACCTCAACACGGCTATTTTGACTAATGACTAATGGCGTATCCAACGCCAACTGTCCTTGCTGATCAACCGTTGCCATTACTTTAATTGCTTTCATTGCTTATCTCAATTTTTATTAAATCCACGAATCTTTAGTCGTCTCTCAACAAATCCGCCTTTAAGTCATCAAACGAGCCGCGCTTTGCGACTCCTGCTTTGAAGTCTGCTTGCAATTGAGCCGCATTTTGAGCAATTTCTAGTCGTCGCTTCTCAATGCGACGTTTTTGGATGAGTTCAAACAACAACTCCTGGTCATCCGCAGGCAGTGCGTCAACGTATTCAACCAGTTCATGAAAGGGAATAGAAGGGTTCATCGATCGCCCATTCCTTATGCTGTTCCCCCACTCTACCAAGAAAGAACTCTCACAGGAGCGTCTTTTCCCGACTCCCGACTCCCCACTCCCGACTCCCGACTCCCCACACCATAAAATTTTCTCCCAACCCCCTCCCATGATGTACAACATGGGCAGTGCATGCTCAGGCGAGTTAACATCGCCACAGTTCGCGTGAAGGGACGTAGGGTCAGATGGGACGAATTTTTATTTCAGCAGCGCACGGTGGGCAAGAGAATGGTGTGACCGATCCCGGCGCGATCGTCGGCGGCACTACCGAAGCCAGAGAGATGATCTTGACGCGCGATTTGGTCGTCACAGAACTGCGATCGCGCAGCTTTGAAGTCCTGTCCGTCCCCGATGACCTCAGCGCCATCCAGACGCTTGATTGGATCAACGCCCGTACCCGTAGCAGCGACATCGCGCTAGAAATTCATACTGATGCTTTTTCTAACCCGTCGGTGCGGGGTACGGCTGTGTTTTACATCGCCAACAACGCTCAGCGCAAAGCACAGGCTGAAACGCTGCTGCTTGCACTGCTGCGCCGCGTCCCTCAGCTACCAAACCGGGGCACTCGACCGGATACAGCAACCGGGCTGGGCAGTCTGGCGTTTTGCCGACAGTTGGTCGCTCCCTCTCTGTTGATGGAAGTTGCGGTGCTCTCTAACCCAGACGATCGCTTCATCATCCAGAATCAGCGACGGAGCGTAGCGCTGGGCATTGCTGACGGTCTAGCCACCTGGAGCCAGTCTGTCTCTCCGCCGACCCCCACGCCCACGCCAACACCAACGCCGACCCCCACGCCGGGTCCGGGCACCTATCCGCCCTGCAACATCAATATCAACGGTCAACTCTACGCCGAGCAGGGCATCGTGGTCAGCGGCAATGCCTACGTTCCCATTGATTTGGTCGATCGCCTGGGGGTTGATGTCTCCACTGACTCAAATGTGCGCCGCATCACCTACCGCAATATTGTGTACGTGCGGGCAGTTGATTTGCGCGATCGACATATTTCAGTCGCCTGGGACAACGCCAACCGTACAGTGTCCTTAAAGTCAAACTCACAGATTTGTCTTGGTCAGTTCGACAAGATTGCTGGACAGGGAAACACCTCAGAAGTCCAATTGCTGATGTTCCTCAAAGCCAATAATGAAGCCGCGCTGACTCGCTATCCCGACATTGCCAAGCTCTACCGCGAAGAAGGCAGCATTGAAGGCATTGATTACGACATCGCCTTCTCGCAAATGTGTTTAGAGACAGACTTTTTGCGCTTTAGCGGTGCCATTCGACCTGAGCAGAATAATTTTGGCGGACTCGGCTCAGTGGGTGGTGATTCACAGGGCGCATCGTTTCCTAGCGCTCGTGTGGGCGTTCGGGCACAGATTCAGCACCTGAAAGCCTATGCCAATGCCGAACCATTAGTGCAGGCAGTTGTAGACCCACGCTTTAACTTTGTTGCCCGTGGCGTTGCTCCACTCGTCGGGCAGCTCAATGGGCGCTGGGCAGCCGATCCACAATACGGTGACAAAATTCTTGCCGTGCTGAAGCGTCTGTACGAATCAGCAGGCTTAATGTAACGCCTGGAGCCATCAGTCATCCAGTGACAGTAACGGGGCACACGGCTGACGGCTGAGTCGCACCGAGCGCTTACAGTGAGTGCTGGTATGGCAATACATCAGATCAAAGGCAAAGAGACACTGGGGCGGTTTAAGTTTAATTCCGGCTAGTGGCTTAAACGGTTATGCGCTGATGGTAGTGACTGCACAAAATGGAACTGAGCCTCAACGAAGGCTGGATTGCAAGAGAATGACGTGTAGCCGTTCACGCGCTTCAGCGAAATCATGGTCTCCTCGCATCCGATGACTCGGTAGAAGGCACCATTTTCAGCCGTCAGGATGTCTCCAAGCTGGATCTTCATATGCTTAAACGCACTGATAACCGCTATGAGAGGATTAATGCTCTCAGTATTGTTCGGCAGCGTTTCACTTAGCGATCGGTTCAGTAAAGAGTTTAGTGCACTACATAAACTGAATGTGATCATCTTTTCGCTGCCTCATAGCGCTTCTTAGCAAAGACTATCTGGCTGCTGTCGTTTCCAGACGGTTACTTGTGCTCCTGATTCAGCCGACGCTGCCACTCGGCATCAATTTTGGACACTTGCTCAACATCTTGCTCCACCAGATCTCGCTCTGTGGTGTATGCAAGATCCGTGGTGCCAATGACTGTCTCGGTAGCAAATTGTTGAGCGTACACAATCTTACCCTGTAGTTTGGCATCTGCCTGGTTAAGCTGCACCGCATACGACTGACGCGTTTCATTGCGCGCAGCAATCTTGCGATTGCGCCATTGAACCCAAAAATAGCGCACCAGAGGCAAGGCTAGAAAGGCAGAGCCATAGCCCAAGAGCACCCAGTAAATCGATTGCACAAAGGCAACCAAACCACCCAGCGCAGCGGCAGCAGCACCATCAGCAAGCAGCTTGCCCAATACCAACGCGCCAATTAGGTTCACGCCACCCAAGCCGATCGCCAGCAAAAGCTGCCCAGAACCCGCCTGACTGAACCGCCAGGGGAATTCTTGAAAATAAGCGGAAACTGGCTTTGGACGAGTTTGAGCGGCAGTCGCCTGTAACTCTGGAAAGTGGTAGACGATATCTCCTTCAGGGCTGACTTCAGGCTGCCCGTTGAACCGAGTCAAGACGGGCAGCATATATTCTTCGTACTCTCGGTGGTAGCCCTGACCGATATTGTCGAGATAGGGTGCAAGCTGCTCCGCAACTACGGCTCCGCGCTGATTGCGGATGACGGTACCGATCGCCTGCCAGCGTCGCTCTTCTAAATCGGCGTTAGGGTTGCCATCGCCAAAGAGAAAAGAGAAGATTGCCTCTAAAAAGTTCAGTTCAGGCTTGTCGCTGTGCCGCGATCGCTGGAGGTTTTGCTGACGTGGATGATCGTAGTAGCCAGGAGAGAAGAACAAAAAGAAGTCTGACCCAAACCCCAGATGCGGCATAAAGATGGCACCACCGCCAGAATCCTGGCGATCGTCGCTGTCGCGGCTTGAGTTTGCGGCTGTAATGATGAGGACGATCGACAGCAAGATCAGCGCAATGGAAACCATCAGCACAACGCCAAAGGAAATCCGAATGAGATAGAACAGAATTTTCCAGACTTTGCCCCACCATTCCTGGAGCTGCAACTGCAAGTACTTGCGACGCAGCACCGTGCGAAAATTCTGGGGAAATAAGTAAACCACCTCGCCGGATTCTGCGACCTGGAGGTGCCCACCTGCATCGGAGGCAAGCGCCAAAAGTCCCTGCTGGGCGAAGTTTACGTTTAACCCTGCCTGACTGGCAACATCGCCAACCGTAACGCGGTAGTCGAGGCGCTCAACCGCTTGCATAATGTCGGGATTCGGAGCCATCTTGGTTCCTCTGGAAAGCCGTTACTCTCTCTAGTATAGAAGCTGCCCTTCTTCGTATGGGAGGGATCATGAGCGATCGCCTTTTCTCTCCACCCTCTTCCTGACGTAGGAGGCATTGCCATCTCGCACCAGGAGCTGATGTTGGGCAAAATCGACATCCTCGACCCGCAAACGGAACCTTTCGCACAACCGCAATCCATTGCCCACGTAACTTCACCGTCAACTGCTGAACGCCACAGATCTGTTGAATGACAGCCTGTGCCTTGCTTTAGTCAGGACAGTGGGAAGGGACTGGGTGCGTTTTGCCCGCATTGCGTTCACCTTAGACACGTCCAGATTCAAGACCTTCCGGTACAGAAAAAGAATGGCATTGAGTATCTAATTTTGAGTGGTAGCAGCGACCTGCTGTTGGACTGCCAGAGCTGTCAGATAGGCCTAAATCTCTGCTCTGCCCATATCACGCGGATGCCGCTTTGCTTGGAAGAGGATAAAGCGCCTCA
>JACMKO010000348.1 GCA_014380065.1 Leptolyngbya sp. ES-bin-22
CCAGAATGCCTACGACCTAAAGAACATGTAGAGAACTTCCTCAAACGGTCATACTGTCGCATCCTACCTTGAAAAGCGTTGTTGATAAAGCAGTTTGCAGTTAGGTGAAGTACGCTATCTCAGCTCAAAAGCTTGACTGAGAGCAGGTTTCACTGCTGAATTTTGACTCCTGAATTCTGAATTCTACTGTCACAGTTGTCTTCGTTCTAGATGTTCTAGCTTGGCTCAAAAATCCTTCTAGCGAATCGTTTTGCGTTGTCAGCTAAACTTGTGTTGGTATTTTAAGTGTGAATGTTGTTCCGATACCAAACTGGCTTTCGCATTGAATCGTTCCATCCATTTTTTGGGTCACGAGGTTATAAGCAATATTTAGTCCTAAACCACTTCCTCCTTGTCCTCGTTTGGTGGTGAAAAAAGGCTCAAAGATTTTGTTTAGATGTTCTGGAAGAATGCCTTTACCATCATCACGATATTCCAGCACTAGCTCCTCACCCATTTGTTGAAAGCTGATGGTAATGATGCCACGATCGCCCACTCCATAAGCGTGAACTAGGGAATTCATGATCAAGTTAGTCATGATTTGAGAAAATGCACCTGGATAGTTGTCTAAGTGCAATGCGTGATCGCCAAAAAGTTCTACCGTGTGTCCTGCTGGCTTTAATTTAGGACTAAGCTGGAGCAGGATTTCTTCTAAATAGGTTTTCACGTTGAAGATGCGTCTGATCTCGCTGGATTGATCAACTGCGATCTGCTTAAAACTATGGATTAGTTCAGCGGCGCGATTAAGATTTGCCAGCGTTATTTTGCTACTTTGTGCTGCCAAATCCAAAAATTTTGTCAAATCAGAGCGCTTCATCGCTCCATTGCTAAAGGTTTGAGAAAACGTTTCCGTTTTTTCAACTAATAAAGAGGCTGCCGTCACGCCAATGCCGATCGGAGTATTAATTTCATGAGCGATACCGGCTACCAACCCGCCTAAAGCCGCCATTTTTTCAGTTTCAATAAGATGTTCTTCAGCCTGTTTTAAGTTGTGCAGCGTTTGCTCAAGCTGTTTGGCTTTTTCGTGTAGTTGGGCTTCTGCTTGCTGGCGATCCTTCACTTCTTGCTGAAGTTGAAGGTTTTGTTTATCAAGTTCTTTTTGCGCCAGTTGACGACTTTCTTGCGCTAAAACTAACCACCAGGAGCCAATGCCAATCAAAACTAAGAGCGCAGCATAAACTCCAGTGAGCGTGATCAGGGCCTTGTTAGAATTGTCCGATGAGGAGGCAGGCAACGCTGTAATTTGGTGATAGTAAGCCAAACCAAAAATAACGCCAACAAGCCCTGAAACGGCTATGAAGACACCAAGATATTTGATTGTTCTGCCGACTAAAGCAGGAGAAATTTTATCTTGAAAAACTGTTCGTGCTATGGTTTGTGCAATCTTTAACAGAGGATACGCTTTTTGTTCATCTGGCTCTTTACAAACATCATGGCAACGGGCATCCAGGCTACAGCACAACGAACAGATTGCCCCTTCATAGACTGGGCAATAGGCGATATCATACGGCTCATATTCACCGTCACAAACGCGGCATCGGAGCACACTCGTCGGCAGTACAGTTTGATAGTGCGTGTGGGGGCGAGCGATGTAATATTTGCCTTTCGTTAAAACGGCAATAATGGGTGCCAGCACAAAGGCTAAGCCCAAGGCAATCAAGGGTGCGTAGGCTTGAGCGATCGCACCAAAGGCACCCATAAACGCAATGATGGAGACGATCGAGCCAATCACCATTGACCCAAAGCCAACGGGGTTTACATTGTAAAGATGTGCACGCTTAAATTCGATGTACGGCGGGCTGAGTCCCAGGGGTTTGTTGATCACCAAATCAGCCACGATCGCTCCCACCCAGGCAATCGCCACATTCGAGTAAAATCCCAGCACCATTTCTAGCGTGGAGAAAACATCCAATTCCATTAACAGCAGGGCGATCGTGACATTAAACACCAGCCAAACAACTCGCCCCGGATGGCTGTGCGTCAGACGAGAAAAGAAATTTGACCATGCCAGCGAACCTGCATAGGCATTCATGACATTGATTTTGATCTGTGACAGCACCACATACAAAATTGTGACTGCCAGCGCCACGTCCGGGTTTGAGAAGACGTACTTAAAGCCGACCAAATACATTTGCGTAGGTTCATTGGCCTGCTCCAGGCTGACACCATGACTAATCGCCAGCGATGCCAAAAAGGCTCCTGCTAGCTGCTTCACGGCTGCCAGCAAAATCCAGCCTGGTCCCGCAAACACTACGGCGAACCACCATTTGCCTCGATTCGTGGTTTCTTGGTTAGGCAAAAATCGCAAAAAGTCTACCTGCTCACCAATCTGGGCAATCAACGAGAAGGAAACAGTGGCAGCGGCTCCCATCAGTAGGGGGCTAAAGGCGTTACCACTGGGCGATCGCCCAGCAAAGTGAACCCAAGTTGTCAGCGCTTCGGGTTCCTTATACAGAATGCAACCGAACGGCAGAAGCAATAGTACTAACCAGATAGGCTGTGTCCAAAGCTGGAGTTGATTGATGAGGGTAATCCCAAAAAAGACTAGTGGGATCACGAGGAGGGAACAGACCACATAGCCGATCGCAAGCGGTAGATGGAAATAGAGTTCCAGCGCTTGAGCCATGATGGCTGCTTCAAGCGCAAAGAAAATGAAGGTAAATGAGGCGTAGATCAGCGATGTGATAGTAGAACCGATATAACCAAACCCTGCGCCACGGGTGAGCAAATCCATATCAATGTTGAACTTGGCGGCATAGTAGGTGATGGGCAATCCGGTTAGAAAGATAATGCCCGATGCCAGCAAAATGCCCCACAAAGAGTTCGTAAACCCGTAGCTGATGGCGATCGAGGCACCAATAGCTTCCAGTGCCACGGCAGAAATGCCCCCGATCGCTGTATTCGCAACCAAAAATTCTGACCAGTTGCGGAAGGATTTGGGCGCAAACCGCAAGGCGTAATCTTCAATGGTTTCTGTTGCGACCCACGCATTGTAATCGCGGCGATCCTGGACGACCTTGAGGCTGGGATTGGTTTGCATGAGATACCGAATGGTTAGCGGCTGGATTGTGCGTGTCGTCTCAACTCAGACAGCGCGATCGTTCTTCTCTCATAAATCCCTGTAAAAGCGTGAGA
>JACMKO010000349.1 GCA_014380065.1 Leptolyngbya sp. ES-bin-22
CGATACCAGACGGTATCCACTAAACCGTGACTGAGCAAACCCAGTAGGGTCGCGATCGCGCCCACTAGCCAAAAGCCATCTAGATCTCTGTCTGCCCGCAACCGCTGAAGCTGTTGCCAGCCAAGATTTAGCGTGACGAGCAACAGCCAGAGAAAGCAGGTCAGCCCAATAATGCCCGTTTCGACCGCAATTTCGAGTGGAATGGAATAGGCGCTGAGGGCGCTAAAGCGCGGACGCTGATAGCGTGGATAAATGCTATTGAACGCCACGTTACCGGGACCAATGCCCAAAATGGGACGGTCTTTGATCATCTGAATGACTGCTGTCCACACATTGATGCGGAAGTTGTTGCTGCTGTCGTTGCGTCCCACAAAAATGCTGCTAACTCGATCGCGCAACGGACTCACTACCAGGACAGCCAGCACCAGCACAGCAGCAATACTGCCCAAGCCGATCGGCAAAGCTAACGTGCGCCAAAAGCGCGGTAGGTGAATGCTCCACCAATGGAACAGCAAAACTAAGAGAACCAGTACCATCACAGCAAAGCCAATCCAGCCGCCTCGACTCCCCGTGTAGTAAAGGCACGTTGAATTCACCGCCACCATTGTTACGGCGAGGAGCTTCGGTCCCCATCGTCGCCACGCAAAGACGGCAACCAGGCTCAGCGCGATCGCGGGCAATAAATAAGCCGCCAGCAAGTTAGGATTCCCTAGATAGCTATAGACGCGTGGCTCTTTAGCCGATGGAGACGTTGGATCAACCCATGTTGCGAGTGCTGCCACCCCCGATATTTTTTGTTGAATACCGTAAATGCTCACAAGCAGCGCGGCGTGCAGATAGATGCCAATGACCCACGATCGAACACGAGACGATCGCAAGACCCGCGCCATCAGTGCAAACAAAATCAGATAAAGCGTGAGCTTACTCAACCCGGTAAAGGCTGCTCGTTTGACCGGCGATAACGCTGTCGCGGCTGCGGAGATGCCCCAATACAGCATCACCATGAAATGAATCGGTGTTGCTAACACAGAGGCACGAGCGGGTTCAACCAGACGATGCCAAACGCTACGGGGCGATCGTGCTCGTTCTGGTTCACGATCGATGACTGGCTGCCCATCAGCATCATCGCCATCCGACACCGTTAACAGCACCCAAAAGCCAGCACAGGCAGTCAGCAGCACACCTAGAGAACTCTTGTCGTCTGAGACAAACGGCGCGATCGCAAACACCAGCCCCACAAACACGGCTCCCAGCAAATCGCCCCACCGCAGCATAAAACTACTCTGCCGCCAGCGCCGTAGCGGCTTTAACAGGCGATGCAGGTAGCTGGCACTACGCCACTGTTGCAGCGACAGTGTTGATAACGTCAGTTGTTGCCAGATGGAGTTCATGCGTGTCCGCCTATTGAAATCGTCTCTGGCTTATTTTAGGGGACAAGGGGGAAGTTTTGAGTTTAGATGAGGAGAGCGGAGTGAGGAGTCGGAAAGTGTTGAGTAAGTAGGTGGGCGATCGCCTTGACCAGACCTAAATTCCAGCACCATCCAGGAATTCTTCAATGATTTTGTCCCGGATGCGGCAACTGCGAGACGCATCCGCAGAGGCTTCAGGTTGACTAGCTAGATACGACCCATTGGCACCAACGTCAGACACTCTCGCTGCTGACGAAACGAGCAACAGGGAATCGTTGAGCGATTGCTTAGTTTGCACTAGCTGAATTTGCTGTTCCAGCGATTCGATGCGATCGACCAGGGCACGAATGACCTGCGCTTCTGAGTCGGGTAAGCGTCCATGCTCCAGCGGTTCCACTCGTTCGCCCGAGCGATACACAATGCGACCAGGCACCCCTACAACCGTGCAGTCTGACGGTACGGGGCGTAACACCACCGAGCCAGCACCAATGCGAACGCGATCGCCAATCTCGATATTGCCCAACACTTTGGCACCCGCGCCCACCACCACATCTTCACCCAATGTTGGGTGACGTTTGCCCGTCTCTTTGCCCGTACCGCCCAGCGTCACGCCCTGATAGATCAGCGCATAGTTGCCGACGATCGCCGTTTCGCCAATGACAACCCCCATCCCGTGATCGATAAAAACACCCTGCCCAATTTGTGCTCCGGGGTGAATTTCAATGCCGGTTAAAAACCGCGCCAACTGAGAGATCAAGCGAGGGATGAACGGCAAGCCCAACCGATACAGCCTGTGGGAGAAGCGGTGAAACACGAGCGCCTGCAAGCCTGGGTAACAGAATAAAACTTCTAACCAGTTACGGGCAGCGGGATCACGCTCAAAAATAATGCGAAAGTCGGCAATGAGGGTAGTTAGCACAAGAGACAAGCCCTTCAGCAAGACAAATCCTACCCATTTTAACGCCTGAGCGCTTTCCGTGTGTGCCAGCAGAATCACAGCGACGTGGCTTAGTAAGATCAGGCGATCGTGTAACGCTTCTTAAAGCGACTCCGACGGATACGCCGCAACCTCTAGAAAAGCAGCTCGCTTGGGCAAGCTAACGCTAAGCTGATTAGAAAGTCTTGGCTTGGAGCCATTAGCAATAGCATCGATCGCAATGAGCCATCAGTGTGAGTCTGCCACGAAAGGAACCATCCTGGTTATTGATGATCTGCCAGACAATTTGCGTGTCTTGTCGGCGCTGCTCAGCCAGGAGGGGTACATCGTGCGCAAAGTGCTCAACGGAAAGTTGGCTCTCAAGGCTGTGCAAGCAATGCCACCCGATCTCATTTTGCTCGATATTCGTATGCCAGAAATGGATGGATACGAGGTCTGCCGTCAGCTAAAAGCACTGCCGCACATTTGCGAGATTCCAGTCATTTTTTTGAGTGCGCTTGATGGCGTGTTTGATAAAGTCAAAGCGTTTCAGGTCGGTGGCGTAGACTTTATCACTAAACCATTTCAGGTAGAGGAAGTGTTGGCACGGGTCAAGCATCAACTGACGATTCGGACGCTGCAACAACAGCTTCAGCAACGTAGCCTTGATTTGGAAGTGCAGGTACAAGCCCGCACCGCTCAACTGCAATTGGCATTCGATTTTGAAGCGACGCTCAAGCGTATTACCGATCGCGTTCGCGACAGCCTTGATGAAACCCAAATTTTACAAGCCGTCGTGCAGGAACTTGCGATCGCGGTTGATGTCAGAAGCTGCAATGCCGCTCTCTACAACTTGGAGCAGCACTCTGCCACAGTCCGGTATGAGTACGCCGCCTCTCTCATGCCCATTCAGGGTCGTGTCTTACGCATGGGTAACTTTGAAGAAGGCTATCGTCAGCTCTTGCAAGGGCAATACTTTCAGTTCTGTTCCCTGCTGCCAAATTCGCATAGAGGACGTGTCGTGATGCTTGCTTGTCCTATCATGGACGACCAGAGAGTGTTAGGTGATCTCTGGCTCGTTAATCCTAGTGAGTATGCGTTTACAGAACAGGATATTCGTTTAGTGCAGCAGGTGGCGAATCAGTGCGCGATCGCCCTCCGGCAGTCACGTCTTTATCAAGCACTGCAAACGCAGGTAAACGACTTAGAGCAGCTCAATTACCTGAAGGACGATTTTCTCAGCACGGTTTCTCACGAACTGCGTACCCCGATGGCGAACATCAAAATGGCGCTTCACATGCTAGAAATTAGCCTGAAAGCCGCTGAACCATCCTCTAAGTCATCTCCATTGCAGACAGCGCTTGAGCACCCAGGTCAACCGAATGTTGAGCCGAAGCCAAAGCAACCGGCGAATGTCGATCGCTATCTGCAAATTTTGCGCAGCGAATGCCAGCGAGAAATTGACTTAATTACTGACTTACTCGACCTAACCCGACTTGATAGCGAAACAGAGCCATTGATTCTAACTAGCGTTGAGTTGGAAACCTGGATTCCAGGCGTTGTCAAACCCTTTGTCGATCGCGCTCAGAATCAACAGCAGCATTTGCAGATCGACATCGCTCCTGTACCACCGCTCATCACGGAACAATCCTACCTGGAGCGTATTGTGGCTGAACTGCTCAACAATGCTTGCAAATACACGCCTGCTGGAGCTTCGATCGTCGTAGCAGCACGAACAACCGTAGATGGTTTGAAACTGAGTGTAACGAATACAGGTGTCGAGATCCCTAAACGCGAACAAGTGCGTATCTTCGACAAGTTTTATCGCATCCCTAAGCACGATCCCTGGAAACAAGGCGGCACAGGACTAGGACTGGCGCTGGTGAAAAAGCTCGCAGACTGTCTTGGAGCGAGCATCAATGTAGAAAGTAACGCGGAAAAGACAACCTTTCAGCTACAGTTTCCGATGCCGTTACCCTTGTAGGATGATTGGCGCTACAGTAACCCTTTCTGTTTAAGGGTTGATGCGTTACGGCTATGCCTAATGCATCCTACGAGTGATTCTGCCCCGTCAGCTCCCGCTCCTGCTTAGCCACCGCTTCTGCCCCTACTTAGCCACCGCTAAAGGTATCACACTGTTTCAGGTTACCCGACTTCAAACCGCGCGAAAACCACGACACCCGCTGCTCAGACGACCCATGCGTGAAGGCTTCTGGTACGACGTAACCACGTGACTGCTTTTGTAAGTAATCATCACCGATCTGTGTGGCTGTATTTACAGCGGCTTTTACATCTTGTCCATCAATAATGTTGCGCTCAGCCGTGTAGTGTCCCCAAACACCCGCAAAACAATCAGCCTGCAATTCTAGCCGAACGGACAGATTATTCACGGTTGCTTTGTCTGAGCGCGTTTGTAGCTGCCGCACTTTGGTTGAAATGCCAAGCTGGTTCTGCACATGATGCCCAACCTCGTGGGCGATCGCATAAGCACGGGCAAAATCGGCATCTGCGCCAGCCGTCGCCTGTACTTGTTTAAAGAAACTCATATCTAAGTAGACTTTGTCATCAGCGGGACAGTAGAACGGGCCTGATGCCGCTTTTCCAAGTCCGCAGGCTGAGTTTATACTGTTGCTGAACAGCACTAGCTTTGGTGCTTGGTACGTTGCGTTTAGCTGTTGTTTGAAAACACGACTCCACGTGTCTTCGGTATCGCCCAAGATCGCTTTCACAAAATCTGAATCACGATCTTGGATGGGTTGCCCTTGCCGTTGGGGTGCCGGGGCAACGTCGCCACCCTGCATCAAACTCAAGATTTCAAGGGGGTTAACGCCAAAGATCAGTCCCGCAACGACTGCAATAATGATCCCACCAATACTGGCACCACCGACACCTCCTGGCACTCCCCCACCGCCTCGATTGTCTTCCACATTACTACTGCGGCGCAGGTCGCTCCATTTCATAGCGTCGTCTCCATGTTGTGCCTTGTTAGGAAATACGTTGGTTTTTGAGCTGTCGTCTGCTTCGCTGACACACTGTGGCGATCGCGACAGTCGATCGCCGACCGCTCGTAGAGCGCAGCGTGGGCAAGTATGGCAGATAAAAGGCTGGTTGTAGATTAAAGGCTGGCTCTGGTTCAAATGCTACCAGAACCTCAAGAAACAAAACAACTCTGAGCTTTTGATCATTCGTTGTTTTTACCAGTCATGTTGCTTAGATCCAGTCAAATCTTTCACAATAGAAACAGGCGATCGCACCGCTTTGACAGTGCTTAGTAATGAGCACGACCAAAGCCTGTTTGAACGTGTTGCCTAGCGCTACATCTACCAACAGTTCTAAGCTGACGAGCCAAAGCAACAAATTTTTACGCTATGGAGGTGTCCGCATGAAGCGGCAATTGGTGGGATTGGGATTGGGCATGCTTGTAAGTACGGCTGCCCCTGCTCTGGCACTGTCACCAGCGACAGTTGATGCTGGTGATAATGTAGCGTGGTCAAAAGTGGTTGAGAATCCTTTTGACGGCAAAATTGTTTATGACCGGAACTACAAGTCTGGATTTGTGTTTGTTAGCAGTTGGTCAAAGAGCGGGATTGGCGTGACCTACAACCGCGTGGGGTCAAGGCTGATTGGTTATGACGCTGGCTTTGGGTACTCTGGTTTGGGGTTTGGGCACCGTAGAGGAGGTTTTGGGCTTGGCTTGGGCTTTGGGTTGTCTTCCAGTGCCGACCCCATTTACCGCTACTACCTGACCGAAAGCGTGCCTGACTCCATCAGTCTGGCGATCGCGGGCAAGCTTTACACGTACACCAATGGAGCTGTTTCACCAGAATTAGCAACAGCACTTGCTACTGCACCACCAGGGAACGTTAAGATTCGGCTGCTTTGGAGTGATGGTAAGACAAAAGACACAGAAATTGGCAAAGACACCGTAAAAGCCTGGAAGACGGTTTTTCAGCCGTCGTAAGCATCCGCGCACTCTGTATGAGTCGATCGCGAGTGGTGCCGATGCTGAAAAGCACGATGCTTAGACCAGGCAGGTCTGACCGTCTTTTTTCGATAAACGTTTCACCTGACCCGATGACAATGCGCGCTGTAGCATGGTCATCGCTGTAACATCGCGCAGATTGCAGTTGCCATCAAAAGATTGGCATAAAGTACGCTCTGCTTCCGCAGTGAGATAGCCGCGACAAATTGCCTTTTGCACAACTTGATTGATCGGACTCATGATGTACACCTTTCTCTTCATTGCTATGGTCTTTATGAACTAAGTATGAAGATCGGATTCGTGTAGCAGTGTGACCTTTAGATAGAGATTGTGTGACCTATTGGAACCAAAGGAGTGACGATCGAGCGATCGCTCTGTGACAAACCTGACAGTTAAAGGTGATGCAACTCACGTACAGGGCGCGATCGTCCGCTGACTCTTTTGCGTGTGGGCGTGTCGCAGTGCCTGAGAACTCCTTAAAATGAAGAGAGAGTAACCTGCTGATGCAATTTGATCCAAGCTGAAACCCTTGAGCTTCTAGAATGGTCGCGGCTTTGCCAGCACCTATCGACCTTTGCGGCAACCAAGCTAGGCGCGATCGCGGCTCGTCGCCTCCGCATCCCCAATACACAAGCTGAAACGCTGTCCCTACTGGCACAAACGCAAGAGGTGTATGAGCTAGAAAACCGCCTCAGCACTGGACTAAAGTTTGACAGCATTACGGATATAGGCGAATCGCTAGAGCGGGCAGAACGACGAGCGTTACTGTCGGGCGAAGAGCTGCTGGCGATCGCCACCACCCTTGCTGGGATGCGTCAACTCAGGCGCGTCATCGATAACCAACCCGATCTGTTGGTGCTGAATGCGCTAATTGAAGACCTGCGAACTTACCCCGAACTGGAACAAGAGATCCATCGCTGCATTGACGATCGTGGACAGGTTGCCGATCGTGCGACACCCAAGCTAGCTGGCATTCGAGAGCAACAAAAGCAACTGCGCGATCGTGTTTACAAGACCCTGCAAAGCATCTTGCAGCGCAAAGCCAACGCCGTTCAAGAAAGTCTGATTACTCAACGCGAAGGGCGCTTCGTCATTCCCGTCAAAGCTCCCCAAAAAGACGCAATTCCCGGCATTGTTCACGATACGTCCATGAGCGGTGCTACGCTCTATATCGAGCCGCAAGCCACTGTTAATCTCAACAATCAATTGCGTCAGTTGCAGCGCCAAGAACAAGTCGAAGAAGAAGCCGTCCGGCAAGCGCTCACCAATCAAGTTGCCGCTGTGAAGCCCGATTTGGAACGCTTGTTAGCGATCGCCATTACCCTCGACCTCGCTACCGCCCGCGCCCGCTATAGCCTATGGCTAGAAGCCAATCCACCCCGCTTTGTCACGCGAGTAGACGGGCACCCTACTCCCCATTCCCCACTCCCTACGCCCGACCCGATCGTCCTCCGCAACCTGCGCCATCCCCTTCTCATCTGGCAGCAGCAGCACGAGCAGGGACGACCCGTAGTGCCGATCGATCTCGTCATTCAGCCTTACATCCGCGTCGTTGCCATCACGGGACCCAACACAGGTGGCAAAACTGTCACGCTCAAAACGCTTGGGTTAGCCGTCCTCATGGCGAAGGTCGGGCTATTCGTTCCCGCCCGTGAACCCGTCGAGTTGCCCTGGTTCGACCAAGTATTAGCAGACATCGGCGATGAACAATCGCTAGAGCAAAGCCTGTCTACCTTTTCGGGACACATCCGGCGCATTAGTCGAATTTTGGAGGCGTTGGGGGAGAGGGGAGAGGAGAGAGGAGAGAGGAGAGAGGAGAGAGGGGAGAGGGGAGAGGAGAGAGGAGAGAGGGGTGAGGAAGAAGCTGAGGAAGCAAGGGAAGCAGAAGAGCAAGCCTTGTCTTCAACTCAAAGCTCAAAACTCAAAACTCAAAACCCTCCACTCCCCACTTCCCACTCCCCACTCCCCACTCCCTACTCCCTCGTCCTCCTCGACGAAGTCGGCGCTGGCACCGATCCATCCGAAGGTAGTGCGTTGGCGATCGCGTTGCTCAAGCACTTAGCTGACCATGCAGGCTTAACCATTGCCACAACGCACTTTGGCGAACTCAAAGCGCTGAAGTATGAAGACGATCGCTTTGAAAATGCCTCTGTTGAGTTTGATGATGTGTCGCTGTCGCCAACCTATCGCTTGCTATGGGGCATTCCTGGACGCTCGAATGCGCTGACGATCGCCCGTCGGTTGGGTTTGGATGCGGGCGTGGTGGAGCAGGCGCAAACCTATGTGGGTGGTGCATCCGAAGATGTCAATCAGGTAATTGCAGGACTGGAAGCACAGCGTCGTCGTCAAGAAACGAAGTCTCAAGAGGCAGCCCAACTACTGGAGAGTGCGGAACGGCTCCATCGTGAACTGTCTCGTAAAGCTGCCTCACTGAAAGAGCGGGAACAGGACTTGCAGCGATCGCAAGAACAAGCGGTTCAAGCGGCGATCGCAGAAGCAAAGAGTGAGATTGCTCAGGTGATCCGTCAGTTACAGCAAGGTCCCGTATCGGCACAGGCAGCGCAGCAGGCAACAGACTCGCTCAATCAGCTTGCTGTGAATCGCTTGCCCTCACGTCAACCAAAACCACCAAAACCGGGTTTTCGTCCGCAGGTGGGCGATCGCGTCCGCATTCCGCGTCTGGGACAAACTGCTGAAGTGTTGACGGCTCCCAACGATGATGAGGAAATCACCGTTCGTTTTGGGCTGATGAAAATGACGGTGCCGATCGATGATGTGGAATCGTTGGATGGGGAGAAGGCGGTTAGGAAACAGAAGGCAGAAGGCAGAAGAGAGGAGAGAGGAGAGAGGAGAGAGGGGTCAGAATCAACTCAAAACTCGAAACTTAAAACTCAAAACTCTTCTACTCCCGACACCCCCCCTCCGACATCCGACACCCCCATCATTCGCACGTCTCGGAACACGATCGACATTCGCGGTAGTCGCGTAACGGATGCGGAACCCATGATGGAACAGGCGATCGCGCAAGCTTACGAAAGCGGTGTTTTGTGGATTATTCACGGACATGGAACGGGCAAGCTACGGCAGGGTGTTCACACGTTCTTGCAGCATCATCCTCAAGTGGAACGCTACGAACTGGCAAGCCGTGCGGACGGTGGGGCTGGGGTGACGCTGGCATACCTGCGTTGATGAAGCCGTCTGTAGGGACGTTACCTGTCACGTCCCTACGACAAAAAATCGTTGTTATTGCCACAAAAAATCATCGTTATTGAACCGGACGGACGATCGCGGGCACCTTCTCCTTGGGTTGAACCACCGCTCGAAGGGCTTGATCCAGCGTTTCTGCCATCGCGATCCGATTTTCGTAGGCGACAATCACGCGTACTAGGGTTGGTAGGCTGTTTTGCTCTGCCTGGAGGTATAACGGTTCCACATACAGCAGGGATTGCTCGATCGGCACAACCAGCAAATTACCTTGGATTGCCCGTGAACCCGCACGATTCCACAACGAAATCTGCTGCGAGATCACAGGATCTTGGTTAATGCGCGCCTCAATTTGCTGGGTGCCGTACACCAATTGCTGCTTAGGAAAAACGTAGAGCAGCGATTTGCCATAGTTTTCGCCATCCGATCGTGCGGCTAACCATGCCGTCAGGTTTGTTCGTTGGTTGGGCGTGTAGGGCAACAGCAGAATGAATTCTTCATCGTTAGTGGCATCTCCAGCCTTAGGGGCGCTGGTTAACTTCGTGATCAGATAGTAAGGCTCGACAAGCTGCGGCTGGTCGCCATAGATCTCGGTCGGCACTTGCCACAAGTCTTCCCGATTGTAGAAAACCTGGGGATCGGTCATATGGTAGAGCTGTAGACGCTCTGACTGAGCGCTAAACAAATCTGCTGGGTAGCGAATGTGGCTACGCAAAGCGGCTGGCATTTGGCTGAGCGGCTTAAACAGCGTTGGAAAGGTAGCAGCCCAAGCCTGGATTAGCGGATCGTTCGTGTCGGCAATGTAGAAAGCAACGGCACCGTTATACGCATCAATGACCACCTTGACTGAATTCCGAAGGTAGTTAAATTTTTCGCCACGCGGCGTTGCGTTGATACCGCTCACAGAGGTGAACTGACCCGGATCGGCATAGGGATAACGATCGCTCGTTGTATACGCATCCACCATCCAGTAAAGGTAGTTTTGCGTGCCGCCGCTTTTCTTGCCTGCTTCATCCCCCACATCCGCTACGACAAGATAAGGATCTTGGTCGTACTGAAGGAAGGGCGCGATCGTCCGAATACGCTCATTGATATTGCGGCGGAACAGCAACCTGGTTTGAGGCGTAATATCAGTGGTCAGCAACATGCGCCAATCTCTGAGATAGCCTGCCAGCAAGCAACGTCGCCAAAAAGAGCCGACCCCAACACCGCCGGAGCCATCGTAAACGTTGTAAGCATTATTGCTCCCGCTGGGATAGTCCAACTCTTGTACCCGTGTTCCTGTCATTACGTAGGTATTCGACAGTTCACCGTAGTAAAGGCGAGGATTTGCCGTTGGAATGCTGGCACGAAGGGAGGCATCAATCGTATTGGGCTGGCTGTCGATCGGGGTTGTACTAGCTCCAATATCCTTCACGTAGTAGTTGGGCAAACCACCATCTGCCACCTCATTGACCGGACTGAGCGTAAAGCCATACCCATGCGTGTAGACCAGATGTTCGTTAATCCAGGTTTGAGCTTCTTTCGGCACCGCTGCATAGTCTAACTCTCGCGCCGCAATCAAAACCTGCTGCTTCCCCAGCGTTGGCTTTGTCGTAGGCTTGCCTTCACCCCTCACCCGTTCGGCTGAGCTCACGTCGAAGCCTCTCCCCTCACTCCTCTCCCTTTCCTCAAACGTATACCGATCGATATCGGCATCAAAAAAGCGGTAGTACGGGCGAATTTGTTGCAGTTGACGGTTTGTCTCCAGCAGCGGTCGCGTGTCCCAAAGGCGAATATTGCGTGTCGTCTCCTGATTCGCCAAAAGTGTATCGAAGGTCAAGGTGGCTTGCGGATTGAATGTTTTCACCTCAATTTTGTCTAACGCAAACGCTGCCTGAGTTAAGGCGATGCTGCGTTGAATGTAGGGCTGTTCAAGCGCAAGTTCGTTGGGCTGTACGACCAGACGCTGAACGACGTTGGGGAGAAGCTCGGTTGCCATCAGGACGATCGCCAGATACGCACCCAGTAAAAGTTGAGGTTGAGGCATGGAGCTTAGAAAGAAAGCTCTAGGAGCGTTTTTCCTTCTGCCTTCTGCCTTCTGCTTTCTCAACGCTTGCCAGCACAAAACAATCGCGATCGCCCCTGCCAACAGACTCAACCCTGTATAAGCTGGCAAAAGCACCGTAATGTCCGTGTAGCCAGCGCCATACGTGGCACCACGGGTCGAGTAAAGCAGCTCATAGCGGCTAATCCAGTGGTGCAAGCACATTGCCAGCATGAAGCAGCCGCCCAAACCCGCTAAATGCTGCCTTTGAGGACGCGAAAAGCCAATAAAGAATCCTTGGCTCAAGCTATTGCCGCCGAGGAGATAGACTAGCGCGACTGCCAACAGACCAAACAAAAACAGGTCAAAGAGCCAAAACGTCAGCAGTTCAGCGATCGGCAAGGCAAACACATAACCGCTAATATCGTTGGCAAACAGCGGGTCAGTCTGACCAAACGGTACCGCATGGAACCATTGCAAAAACCGACCCCAGTGCGCCGATAAAATGAACCCCAAGCCCAAACTTTCGCCAAGGGCGATCGCGCTCAACAGCGCTGCCGGATAGAGCAACACCGCGATCGCGGCTGCTACCAAGCCAACGGCTAGATAGACGAGCGGCGAGGCTGTTCCCAGCGACACGATGGCTCTGCCGCTCTGCCAGATGTCATCCAGACGAGCGCGATCGGGCAATGGTGGCAACCCGTTCAACTGATTGGTCGTACTTTGCCAAGCCGTAGCGATCGCTTGAATGTGTTGCCATAAAAGTAAACTTGCCAGCACGCTTAGCCCCAGTACACCCGGCAGCAACCATTTGAGAGGGATTGGCTTGCTTTCAGGAGTCGATCGCCCAGCAGACCTTTGTTTCGCTTCCAGCATCCGGCTACTGCGCGACGTTTCTTTGACCATCGCGTTGGTCAAATCCAGGGTTGCTTCTAATGCTTTGGGATACCTGAGCCGTGCCGCCAGCGCCAGATTCCCCAAAAGAAAGACTGCGCTGATGCCAGACGCGATCGTTCCAATGCCTACCTGAGTCAGCAGGCGTAGCCAAAAAACCTCTGCATAACCGACTTCAGTAAACCAAAAGAGATTTGCGGCAAACTGGCAACCTAGACCAATCACCAATACCAGTGCCAGCAAAAGCCCAACTAGCCGTAATGTGCGCCCATTCATGACTGAATGCTAACCGAAAGCGTGTCCGAGCGATCCAACCGTAATGCCATGCGATCGTCCTCTCTAATACCAATTTGCATTGAAAAGACGACACATCTTGTCGGGGCAAGGCAATGCCTTGCCCCGACCCAGCGATTGGATCTGTAGCCGTCATGCTTTAAATTGGTATCACTAAACCTTAAACA
>JACMKO010000350.1 GCA_014380065.1 Leptolyngbya sp. ES-bin-22
AACAAAAGAGGCTGAAGAAGAGCACACCGCCAGCCGACGCGATCGCCGCACCATAGGCAGACCACGATCGCCGCTCTCTCCAGGCAATCAGCAAGAAGGTTGGCACGAGTGTCAATCCTGGCAATCGGGTCGCGCTAGCCAAACTCCCCCAGATAGCAGCCTGGAGGTGTCGCCGCTGCTCAAACGATCGCAGCGCTGCGGTACTAAACAGCAAAAATAGTCCTTCTGTGTAGACAACGGTGCCGAAGAGCGAAAAAGGACACCAGGCAAGCGCCGCTACCGACCAACGCGCTGCTGCTACGCCGTAGCGATCGCGCATCCAACTCGCCAAAATCACTAGCGCACCCAGAAATGCCACATTGTTAGCCAATGCCCCTGCCAAGGCGGCTGGCAATCCCAGTGCCATACCAACCTTCATCAGCAGCGGCAACATTGGGAAGAACGCCACATTATGACCAATGCCATCCGGCGCGTACTCATAGCCCGACGTTGCAATGCCCACGTAATGGACGCTATCCCATCCCACCAGAACGCGCCAATCTCCCACCGAAAGCCTCTCTCCTGAAGCGGGAAGGAGCGGCACAAACAGCGTCATACTGACAAAGATGACCAGACGGCTCAAAAGCCCCATTAGCAGAGCAAAGCCCCAAAGAGGCAACCAAAACCTCTGACTCGTTGCCGTTGCTGGCTGAAGCGTTTCTTCTCGCATACCCCGATCGATTTACTCCGTAGGCTCATCGAATTTTCAATGCTCAAGCTTTAAACAAAGACATAGTTAAAGCTGATGCTAACGCGATCGTCATCGCTCAAATTTGGCTCAACTCCATGTTTCAACCAGCTTGGAAAGATCAGCATCAGCCCTTCTTCTGCTGCGTGAGCCACCGCATCAGCCGTATAGGTCGTAAAGTTTGACACGATCGGTTTGTAAAACGTTCGGGCACTGCGAGGATCGTAGAACATTAAGTTGCCGGACTCTTTCGGTGTTTTCACATAATAAACACCGCTAAACAAGCAGTTAGCGTGATCGTGAATCTTATTGCTGGCGTATTTTGGGTTCACGTTTGCCCAACAATTAGCCGCCTTGATTTGAACATCACCATAGCCAACCGCTTGAGCAACTTCCAAAATCGCGGCATCTGTTAATGCTTGAAACGGGTTGATTTCAGCCAGGGTAAACAAGTTGCTTTTACTATGCCAACCCAGCACATTTGAGGCTTCATACCCTGGATCTAACTGCTTTAACTGATAAATCGTTTCTAAAAGCTGCTGATTTAACGTCGCGTAGTCTTGCAAATTAAAGGCAAACAGCGCCGTGGGAAAAAGGTGATGAAAATTGGTCGTCCATCGTGTTTCATTCATATCGTCACCTGTTTTTCAGCGCAAGAGCAAGCAAGAGCAGCCAGGGTACAGAGGATTGGGTGTAGGGTGTACTTCATTTCAGATGTTGTTTGCACGATCGCCCTTACTCCTAATTACGGCTGAGGCAGTTGCGAAAGGAAGTATTGTGTCGTCAGTGTAGGTTGTTCGGCGTGCATGATGGCACGGACGATCGCCACCCGCTCGACGTTTGCTGCCAGTACTTCCGAAAGATTGTTCGTGTCGATGCCCCCGATCGCAAACCAGGGAATGGTCGCATGGGTGGCAGCATAGCGCACATAGTCAAAGCCAGCGGCAGTTCTGCCTGCTTTCGTCGGCGTTTCATAGACGGGACCCACGCCAATGTAATCAGCACCTTCTTGAATGGCACGATGGAGATCATCCGGGCAATGGGTCGAGCGTCCGATCAAGCGTTGAGCGCCAAGCAGTTTGCGTGCGAGGGCGATCGGGATATCCTGCTGCCCCAGATGCACGCCATCCGCATCCACCGCGATCGCCAAATCAACGCGATCGTTCACAATAAACAACGCATCATAGCGACGACAGAGATGGCAAAGCTTCTCGGCATTGCGTAGGCGCACTTCATCATCGGCAGTTTTATCCCGATACTGCACCAGCGTCAGCCCACCCTGAAGCGCGGCTTCCACCGTTTCAAACAGATGATCGGTAGGAGCCGTGACGAGATAGAGGTGCGATCGCGCCAACTGCTGCTGCCGCTGATATGCCGTTAACTTGCTCTCTAGCGTATAGACCCGATAGCGCATTTGTTTACATGCAGCTCCCATCGCGGCACTGTAGACCTTCCCGTACTCTTCCAGTACGCGCAGAGCCTCTTCAACCCGACAAAGATTGGCTTGCAGCACATCCTGAACGCTCGATCGCTCCGCCTCATTGGGATGGGTCAGCGCCGTGCCTGCATCCCCTGGCGTATCTCTCGCTGCCCGGAGATCAGATGTATGCCAATGTGCCAGTTCCTGCCGCAAATGCTTACACTCATCGGTCAGCGCGACATCATCTAAGCCAAAACGACACCACTCTTCGATCGTTCTCAAGCCTTCGCGAGCACGGTCCAAGTTGGCATCTAAGATCCGATAAAGTGCAAGCTGCACAAACCGAGCCTGACTGTCTACGTTGCCCATAGATATTACGTCTGGAAAGTATCGATCACTTGCTATATCCAGGCTATCGGGTTATGGGAGGGAAGCCAACTTTTAAGACCCTCTTAACAGATCCCCGACTTCTTCGAGAAGTCGGGGATCTTCAAACGGAAATTATGTGTTTCAAAACTGAAGGGATGGAGTAAAGTTGACCAGAGTTCATTCTGCTTTCCCTTCAAGCTTAATGACAGTCGTGTTTTTGAGCCGATTTTCCATTGCTTTAAATGCTGTGTAGTGGCTGAACCTGCTGATGTTTTGCCCCTTCACGCAGCGATCGCTCCTCTCATTTCTCTGTCTAAAATGCCTTACTCGGTCACTAACCATTTACCCAATAGAATGTGTCCTCGTCTCCGGTTTCTCTTGGTTGTGGGGTGCGCTCTCACGTTGCTCGATCGAGGGCAATCCCCAGCTTTCGCGCAAACGCTTTCTGCGGCTGACTTTGCAGCACCAAACCTTACAGCAGCCACACAAGCAACGACCCATCAAACCGTCCTGCTGGTTGATCCAGTAGCGGGAAATGACGCAGCGGATGGGAGCGATCGTGCACCGTTCAAGACGATCACGCAAGCATTGCAAGTGGCTCCAGCCGGGGCTGTCATTTTTTTGACACCGGGAACCTACAGTCAAGAGACGGGAGAAACGTTTCCACTGCGTCTTAAGCCCGGTGTGACAGTGCAGGGCAACACAGAAACGCGCGGTCAGGGCATTGTGATTCAAGGGAGTGGTTTCTTTCTCAGCCCCACGTTTGCGCGGCAGAAGGTAGCGATCGTGGGTGCAGATCGTGCCATGCTCGCGGGCGTGACGGTAAAGAATCCAGACGCACAG
>JACMKO010000351.1 GCA_014380065.1 Leptolyngbya sp. ES-bin-22
GGGAGCGAAAACTGGGCATTGCCAGAATGGTTTCTGCAAGGATTCTTCTGGACTGTAATTGTGGCGATGGTGACGGGGGTAGGCTGGCAGTTATATCAAATCTTTAAACCTTATGTAGAGGATTATTTAAGGCAAGGGAGAACGCAATCGCCCTCTCTCTCCAATCCAGTTAAACAATCAGCCGCAGAATGGTTAGAGCGATCGCGCCATGCCCAACAGCAAGGAAATTACCGCGAAGCCTGCCGATCGCTTTATATGGCATCACTTCATCATCTCAGCGATCGCAATCTGATTCGCCAAGAGGAAAGCCGGACAGATGGCGAGTACCTCAGCCTGATTTTGCAGATCGATCCACCTCAGCCTTACCAATTGTTGATTCGCACCCACGAGCGGCTATGCTTCAGCGATGCCACTATTTCGGCAGAAACGTTTGAGCGCTGTTGGCAGGCTTATCAGGAAATTCAAAGCCCATGAAGAAAAGCTTACTGAGGCGGCGACTGTGGCTATGGGCGTTTCTGCTGATTCCATTATTTGTAGTGATTATCTTTGCATCTTTGCGCGCTCCAGCTATGCAAGGGTCTACTTACAGCCGTGCGCCTAGTGGCTATGGAGCTTGGTATGCCAGTCTTCAGCAGCAGGGAATCATGATCAAGCGGTGGCAACGTCCGCTAGAGGAGTTGCTAAAAGTTCCGTCTTTGCCCAAGGGCGAAGAAGTCGCGTGGCGTGATGGTGGACAAGCGCCTGTGGTGAGGCTCTCTGGGTTAGGAGACGCGCCGATCACGCTGGTACGCATAGCGAATGGGCGGGAGAAGCTTTCGTTCCCGATCGCCAATCAAGACTGGATTGAGCAAGGAAATGTTGTGATATTGCTGGGGGTGCGATCGCCCGCAACCAAAGCACCGTTTAGCTCCAGCCTTCCCAGCTCAGTGGGCACGATCAAAGTAGAAACTCGCCGCAGACACACAGAAAAGACCGCTGCCCAAGATATTTTGCTCAAAGATTTGGCTGGAGCAGTGGTATGGGAACAAGTGCTGGGACAGGGGCGAATTATTTCGGTGGTAACGCCCCATCTTGCCGCCAATGCCTATCAGGATGAACCTGGAAACTTCAAGTTTTTAACGAAGCTGGTGACTGCGCTCGGAAATCCAATTTGGATCGATGAGTATTCACATGGGTTTCGGGATCAAAAGGCGATCGCCCAGGAAAAATCTGGCAGCCTCGCTAAATATTTAGCTCAAACCTCCTTGCCAGTCCTGGCGATGCAAGCGTTGATCATTCTTCTAGTTTTAATTTGGGAGAAAAATCAGCGGTTTGGTCTGCCCGTCAAGCTGTTGCCGCCCAAGTTGGATAATAGCGAGGCATACATTCAGGCATTGGCAGGTGTTTTGCAAAAGGCAAACTGTGGCAGATTCGTTTGGGAAACCGTGGGCAAAGCAGAGCGGGCTTATGTGCAGCGATCGCTCGGTTTAGGTCTCGATTCAATTGATTCCCAGATTATTATTGATGCCTGGGTTCAACAAACTGGACGACCTGCCGCCGAACTTGAAGACGTATTGAGCCAACCCACTCAAAAACGCCCAAATCGTCAGGAGTTGCTAACCTGGTTGGGAAAAGTGCAGACCCTTCATCGTCAACTTGGAACTCCGTGAACGATAACACCACCTTTACACAACTCGCCAAAGCCCTCAGCCAAATTGTGGTGGGGCAGCCGACCATTATTCAA
>JACMKO010000352.1 GCA_014380065.1 Leptolyngbya sp. ES-bin-22
CATCGTGTCATTGTACTGCCGTAGATAGCCGATCGAGCTGGAGAGAAAGGCGAGGGGTAGGGTTTAGAGGGGCGATCGCAGAATCAGGATTTGCTAAGATTGGCGCATCTAGCTTCCTCTTTTGACAGTCTTGCAGCGACGTTCTTGAAGGATTCCTCACCATGACTCAAACTGCACCCAGTGCTCCCAAGTCAATGACGATGGCGGAGTACCTTGCCTATGACGATGGCACCGACACGCGCTATGAATTGGTGGATGGAGCTTTAGTAGAAATGCCGCCTGAAAGCCAGGTCAACTTAACCATTGCGAAATATCTCTTATTTGAGTTGGCAAAACATCTGCCCATTGCCCTAATTGCTGTGGGGACAGAGGTTGAAGTCACTGGACGACGAGCAAGGTGTCGGTTGCCAGATCTCCTCGTTCATACAGAGGAATCACAAATAGCCTTAGCAGGAGCAAGGCGTGCAACTTTAACACGGGATATGCCGCCGCCTGCCATTGTGGTTGAGGTCGTGTCTCCAGGGACAGAAAATCGAGATAGAGACTACCGTTACAAACGCACAGAATACGCCGCACGAGAGATTACGGAATACTGGATTATTGACCCCGAACAGCAGCAAGTGACCGTGTGCTTATGGGTGAATGGGCAATACGAAGACACGCTTTATACGGGCGACACTCCGCTAGCATCCACGATCGTTCCTGGTTTTACGCTGAGTGCTGCCCAAGTGCTGGCGTTTGGACAACAGTAAGCTCGCCTTGTGCCAGACCTCCGAGGTCTAAGAGCAATCGTGACGTGTTACGAGCCAAGCAGAAATTCGTTGATGGTGCTCCAGTCGTTTCGCTGGGAGACCTTTTTTCGCATCACGATCGTGTCCGCAAGGTAATTCGCATCGCGTGCCACGCCTGAAAATCTGCCGGAACCCCAGGTATACAGCCACGGTAAGCCCAGAAAATAGAAGCCTGGTATGCCTGTCACGCCGCGATCGTGCCCAGGGTAGCCTTTGCCATCAAAAACGGGAATCTCGATCCAGCTAAAGTCTGAATGATAGCCAGTTGACCACACAACGGCTCCAATGTTTGCCTGCTCAAGATCGAGCGACAGCAATGACTGTTCTGGCTCCCAAACTGGCTGGTAAGGCGGTTCTGTCGGTGCCTGAATGTGACTTTTCTCGATGAAGCTATCAATGCCTTTTTTGATATTTTCGGCAACCGCATCGGCTTGATCGAGGTTTTGCTTCAGGTTGTCGGCAAATTCAAGTTTGCCGCCACTGATGGTTTTTAGCCTGCCATGCAGTTGCATCCCCTCCAGCGCAAATTGACGCAAATCGATTTCCCGTCCACCACCGCGACCCGTGACGTAGTGGTTGGTATTCGTGCGGGCTTTTTCTTTTTGAGGATGTTCGTCGATCGACAGATCGTAGTAGCCCATTTGATCGAGCCAATCGACCACATCTTTGCCACGATAGCGACGGGGCGATCGGGGCGCACTACCCACGCACAGATGCACCTGCTTACCTGCCAAATGGAGATCTTCAGCAATCTGACAGCCCGACTGTCCTGTGCCAACAACCAGCACCGCTTTGTCAGGCAAGGACTCTGGATTGCGGTATGCAGAGGAATGTAACTGGACGATCGGTTCAGGGAGTCGCTCTGAAATGGTAGGCAGTTTGGGGATGTGATAGCCGCCCACCGCAATGATCACCTGCTCGGCTGTGTAGTCGCCGATCGTGGTAGACACTTCAAACACACCCTGCGCCTCATTGCGACGCACCTTTGAGACCGCAACACCTTCCTTGAGAGGCGGATCAAAGGACGCAGCGTATGCTTCGATATACTGCACAATTTCATCCCGCTGCATAAACCCATGCGGGTCATCACCGGGATAGTGGAAGCCCGGAAGTTTGCACTGCCAGTTAGGTGTCACCAGGCAAAACGAATCCCATCGCTTGGCTTGCCATGAATAGCCGATCGTATTTTTCTCAAAAACGATGTGGTCAATGCCTCGTGCTTTCAGGCAGTAACTCATGGATAGCCCTGCTTGACCACCGCCGACAATGACGACAGGATAGTGCGTTTGCATGTGGTTTCTACTCGCTTGCTGGGGAGGACTCTTTGCAAGCGTATGGGTGCTAGAGAGGGTAATTTGTATTTCTGAATACGGAAGGTTTAAGTCTAGTACTCTAGCGAGGGTGGGCGATCGCCACCTTCTACACCACTTCAAATTGCTCACAAACCTCTGTTTAAATCGACAGGTGCGAGCGGCTTTCCACAGTGCGATCCGGTATCCCAATCGAACGTCATCAGCTTGAGATGGTCAGGATTCGCAATGATTTCTTTGGCTAACAAATAGCCAGTGATCGTCCAGGTTTGGTATTTGCGGGATTCTTTTCCAATCAAACGTCCATCGGGTCCATCGTAATATTCGGGCCACTGATCTTGTACTAAACGACGTTCGGCAATGGCGATCGCATGATGCGCCAGTTCACCGCGACCCATCTTTTTCGCCGCTGCTACCAGCATCCACAGCAAGACGGGCCAACTCCCACCATTGTGGTATGACCAGGGACGATTTTTAGGATCGGCTCCGGTAATCGTGCGCCAGTCGTTGTCTTCTAATGCCGGATAGCAGAGCTTCATCGGCATATGACTGATCAAGTCGCTCCAGCGCAGTTCGATCAGGTTTAAAATCTTATGGGACTGTAATTCTGTGGTCAGTGACGCGATGATCGCCATCAAATTACCCAGTGAAAAGAAGCGACAGTCTAGCTGCGAGGGACCTAAATTACCTGCCAGGTAGCCACCCGCTTCAGGTATCCATTTTGCCAGACGATAAAACGGAATCGAGTCGGAGTAAATGTTGAACTGGTTGAGTGCTTCTTCGCCATACTCTTCTACTTGATAGCGGTAGATGACATTCAGGCGTTCTGGGTCAAGCCAGTAATCCTCACGGAGCTGCTTGAGCAAGAGGGGTAAACGGTTGCACACCGCCTGGATCATGGGCTGGTTAACGGGGCTGGGCACCAGCAGTTCCAGGCTGGCTCGAAGCGCTGCATAAAACAGCGATTGAATATCGAGCGGATGCCCGTAAAGACCCATGCGTCGATCGATCATGCTAGCGCCATCGGGTACGAGCACCATTGGATACATATCGAAGCGAGTCACCAGGCAAAGTTCGAGACTAACGCGAATGCCTTCCTGAAAATCGGCACGCTGCACTAGCTCAAAGTCTTGGGTCGAGATGACATACGCCCGCAGAAGAATAATCCACCACAGGCAGGCATCAGCAGGAGCGACACGCCCGATCGCGTGATTGCCAAAGTCTGCTTTAAGATATTCTTTGCCGTTGAGCAACGCAATTTTGAAGCTGGCAGGCATCAAGCCACGGCTAGGTTTAGAGCAATCAAGCTGTCCAGTTTTGGGCTGCAATTCGAGCGTGGCTTCCAAAAAGTTACGCACGATCGCAGGTTTACCCTTGATGAGAAACAGTAACCCAGACGAGATAAAGTCACGCACAAAGCACTGATCGTAGTTCAGCGACGCAACATCAGGGTCACTGGCAGCGATCGTACCGACTGGTTGACCCTGGTAGTAGATAACAGATTTTTCGAGGGCTTCCCACGCTTGTTCGACAATCGACTGTTCGCTCAATCTCTGGTTCCTCGGATGACGACTATGATCAATATAGATTGCACATCGAAGCGATCGCTGCCAACCCTGTTGCAATCTCGGTCAAAATTGTGACAGTACCGCCGCTTCATAGACTGTTGCACTTAGAAAAGCGGCACACGTTATTTGGCTTCCTCCGTTACCACCTTCAAGCGCTGTGTAGCCATTGTTAAGCGATTGAGAGATTTTCCAGGAACTACTTCTATGAAACTGAATGCCTCTGTACTGACTGTAGCAAACGCCATCTCATTGGCAGTACTTGCCGGAATGACGGTTGCCTGCTCCCAGTCATCAGTGACAGAGCCGCCAAGCCCATCAACCAGTGCAGCACCAATCGCAGCACCAGTCCGTCCGTCTCCTCTTAGCCCATCACCCTCTGCCTCTACCCCAGTCACGACAGCACAAAAGCAAGCAACTGAGGCAACGCCTAACTCATCGCCTCCAGCAAACCGGACGGTGGAGTCGTGCGTGGTTAAGATGGCGATCGTAAATGATCCAAAGCCACCGCTGAATGTGCGTTCGGCACCAACAGTCGAAGGTAATAATGTGGTGGGTCAACTAAAGAACGGCACGCTATTGACGATCGCCGATGACCAAGACGGCTGGCTCCAGATCAAAACACCGCTCAAAGGCTGGATTTCCAAGCAGCAAACCACTAATAGCTGCAACCAAAAAGTGGAACGCCTTAACCTGAACGCCGACCGCTCGACAGTGCAGGTTGTCGATCGCTTTGTTGGCACAGGTCTCCATCGCTATCTCTTCCTTGTAAACAAAGGACAAACGTTGACCATCACCCGCGATCGCGGTCCCTTTCCGATGGTGATCGCTCCAGACGGTACATTTTTGCTAGGACATGAGAAAGACGATCAGCGATCGAACTGGAGCGGACAACTAGAACAGGCTGGCGATTACACCATTCAGCTAGAGTCTAACTTCAGAGGGTATCGCTATGCGTTTTCGATGCAGGTGAAGTAGGAGTGAGAACGCGGAATCACTCAAAACGCTCCTCACTCCTCCCACCTCTCTTCCAACTCAAAACTCAAAACTCAAAACTCCCCCCGCTGACCTTACTTCCCCCCTTATCCCTGATACTGAATCCGATAAATCCGACCATTCGCTTCTTCGGTGACAAGCAAGCTGCCATCGGGGAGAGTGAGCAAGCCCACAGGTCTACCCCAAGTATCAGGACCAGAGGGATTAACGAGGAAGCCGGTCAGGAAGTCTTCGTAATAACCTTGCGGTCGTCCATCGGCTTTAAAGGGCACAAACGCGATCTTGTAACCAGTCCCCCGATCGCGGTTCCAGGAGCCTCGAAAGGCGACAAACGCACCATAGCGATATTTGGCTGGAAAGGTCTGTCCGCTGTAAAACTGCACGCCCAAAGCAGCCGAGTGCGCCTGGAATAAAACATCAGGCGTACGTGTTTGAGCCGCTAGATCGGGACGCACGCTGCGCCCGTTTTGCACATGGTTGGGGTCGAGGCGATCGGGCGTGATGTAGGCATAGGGCCAGCCGTAAAACTGCCCTGCCTGCACACGAGTGAAGTAGTCAGGCACCAAATCATCGCCTAAACCATCACGCTCATTGACGGTGGCGTAGAGTTCGCGTGTTGTTGGGTGAAATGCCAGACCCACAGGGTTTCGCAGACCAGAGGCAAAGGTTTGGCGATCGGAGCCGTCCAAGTTCATCACTTGCACTGAGGCGCGAGGTAAAGGTTCTTCATCGACATTGGACTGTGAGCCGATCGAGACATACAGCTTGGTGCGATCGGGCGAGACGACGACATTGCGTGTCCAGTGCTGGTTGTAGCCACCTCCCGGCAAGTCGGTAATTTTGGTGCCAGTGCCAGAAAGCTGCTCCTGTCCTTTTGTGTAGGGAAAGCGCAAAACGGCAGCAGTGTTCCCCAAGAAAAAGGCATCGTTGCTAAACGACATGCCGAAGGGAATATTCAAGCCGTTTTGGGCGCTAGCGAAGGTTTTTTGGACTTCAGCAACGCCATCGCTATTCGCATCGCGCAAAAGCTGAATGCGGTTGCGGCGAGTTTCTGTGACCAACACATCACCCGTTGGCGTTAACGCCAGCCAGCGGGGACGGTCTAACCCTTCAGCAAACACACTCACCACAAAGCCAGCGGGAACCTTCAGCGTTGGCTTCGACGGCACGGGAATCACATTAGGCGATTTGGACGCGCTGCTGCTGGCGTAGGGTTTTGGTAAGCTGGCAGGGGTAATGCTAATGGGCTGCGGTGAGAACACTTCGATCGGCACTAACCGCGCTGCTGGTGTTTGCGTCGGGGCTGCCTTTGTTTTACCCACTTCACTAACCTGTGTCTGGCTTTGGGCTGGGGAAGGGGCAACAGTCGGTGCAGCACGAGATGTATCAGCAGTCCGGCAAGCAACCAGAGCAAACCCAAGTAGGGCTAGAAACGATAAACGGGGCATAGCAAGCTGCAAGGTAACAACTGCCTACCACGTTAGCGAATGTTGCCACTCGTTGACATAGTGCCCAGGAGTGATCCTTGATGATGTTTACTGACCCAAGCGTCAGTGCCGCGCTACTTCTTACTACTGTCTTCAAGCACCTGACGTACGGTTGGGCTGGGTGCATAGCCATAACCAAAGGTCGCTTGTTGACTGTCATCCAAAACGCGAGGAGTCACGATGACAATCACTTCCTGCCGCTGATTGGTACGGTTTGTTCTGCGGAACAGCGCCCCTAAGATGGGAATGTCACCCAGAATAGGGACTTTTGTTACGGTTGCCCGGTCTTGATCCTGGATAATACCCGTCAACAGAAGCGTTTGTCCGTCACGCAAGCGTACCTGCCCAGATTCAAGGCGGCGTTCAGTGAGAAGGTTAATGACGTTACTGCTGCCCTGAATATTGACGGTCTGCTGAGCACCAATGCGTGAAACTGATGGCGCGATCGACAGCGAAATAAAGCCGTTGTCGTCAATGCGATCAACCTTAATGGGCAGAATCAAGCCCGCACGTCCTTTTTCAACCGTAATAGTGGTTTGGGTTGAGTTGGTAGACGCGGTGGTTTGCTGAGTCAGGTTTGTCACCACTTCCTGAGTGACGTTGACGGTTGCCGTTTGCCCTTCTTGCACCAGCAGCGTTGGATCGGTCAGAATTTTGGCATTCCCGCTAGCAATCGATGCCTGTAGCTGTAGCAGAAAGTTCTTCGCAAAGTTGAAACCCGTACCAATACCAGCACCTAATGCCGAACCGATCGTGCTGAGACCACTACCAAGCCCAGTGTTGGCAGGACCAGTCCGCCCAAAGTTAATGATGGCGGTGCCCGCATCCAGCACCGCGCGCGTGTTGTCCACAATCCCAAAGGATGAGTTGGCAGAGAACTGGTCAATACTGCTCAAATCAACGTCAACGACGCGGACGTTTACAGTCACTTGACGACGGCGAATGTCAAGCTGAGCTAGCTGGGC
>JACMKO010000030.1 GCA_014380065.1 Leptolyngbya sp. ES-bin-22
AAGCACCTTCGTCAAGGTTTCTGAAACGGTCTTTTGCTGCACAGCACGGAAATAGTCACCAGAATTAAAGGCGGCAAAGTCGAACGACTCGGCAGCAGCAGCGCTCCAGAGCCTCAGAGTGGTTGCTGTATTTGTCTTGTACCCCAGGATCGGCGTGTCAAACGGGATGCCCACGACAACTTCATCCGGCACCCAGCGGATACGATTGCGCCCCTCTTCGTCGGTATAGCGTTCGGTATGACCGCCTAGCTTCACTTCTACCGCCCATTCGGGACGAGCCAGTTCCCAGGGGTTGCCATAGCGCAGCCATTTGTCAGTGCTTTCAATCTGCCAACCGTCGCGAATGTCCTGGTCGAAAATGCCAAATTCGTAGCGGATGCCGTACCCGATCGAGGGAATATCGAGCGTTGCCATTGAGTCGAGGTAACAGGCAGCTAAGCGCCCTAAGCCACCGTTGCCGAGTCCAGGTTCTTCTTCTTGCTGCAAAAGCGCGTCAAAATCAAGACCCAGCTCATTGATCGCCTGCTTCGCTTCGTCATAAATCCCCAGACTGATCAGGTTATTGCCCAAATGGGGTCCCATCAGAAACTCGGCAGACAGATAAGCAACGGTGCGTACTGATTGTTGCGTGTAGGTCTCAGCCGTGGTGAGCCAGCGCCGCAGCAGCCGATCGCGCACAGTATATGCCAGCGCCATGTAGTAGTCGTTTTGGGTCGCAATCTTGGCAAACTTGCCCTGAATGTAAAAGAGGTTGTCCTGGAACGCGCGTTTCAGTGTTTCGATGCTTAGCCCTGTGCGATCGTCTTCGACGACAATGGTTGGCACGCACTCGATCGGTTGATTTGGTACGGTCTGCATGGTTTAAGTCCTTTCAGAATCTACGCTTCAGCCAGATGGAACGCGGCTCCCAATCCTGCGCCCATTTCTGCTGGTGTAATCTTGCCGTCGTGGTTGAGGTCTAGCGCATCAAAAACGGCATCGGTGCCTAGCCACTCTTCGCGGGTGATGAAGCCATCGCCATCCAAATCGTAGGTATGGAAGATGTCTTCAGCGGCGTGAAGCACCACTGCTTCACCTCCTAAGAAGGATAGTCGCTTTTCGAGCAGCTTTTCGAGCGCTATCAGGGCTTTGGTAAAGCCACTGATCCCTTCATCCAGCTTTTGCGTTGCCATCGGGTCAGCGGCATGAAGTTTGACGAAGGTTGCCTGATCGATCGTGATTTGTTCGAGTTCTAAGTCAGTGGCTTTTGCGGGATCAAGCTTGCGCGGCAGGTCTGCCTCTGTCGTTTGCAGCGCTTGGAGCAGTGCCGGAGAAATGGTGAGCAAATCGCAGCCTGCGAGTTCGGTAATCTCGCCAATGTTGCGGAAGCTGGCTCCCATTACTTCAGTTTTGTAGCCAAACTTTTTGTAGTAATTATAGATTTGGGTGACCGAGAGAACGCCGGGATCTTCAGTGGGTGCGTAATCTTTACCAGTATCGGCTTTGTACCAGTCCAGAATACGTCCGACAAACGGCGAGATGAGCGTGATCCCCGCTTCGGCACAGGCGATCGCTTGATGGATGCCAAACAGCAACGTCAGGTTGCAGTGAATGCCTTCTTTTTCGAGCCTTTCAGCGGCTTTGATGCCTTCCCAGGTGGAAGCGATTTTGATTAACACGCGATCGCGGGAGACTCCGGCAGCTTCATACTGAGCAATCAAGGCACGACCTTTGGCGATCGTCGCTTCAGTATCGTAAGACAACCGTGCATCCACTTCGGTAGAGACGCGACCGGGAATGATTTTGAGGATGCGAAGCCCAAAGGCAACAGCGAGGCGATCAAACGCCAGCGTTAGAATCTTGTCGCTAGGGGCATCAGCACCCGCATCGCTTTTTGCCTGCTTCAGGGTTTCATCCACGATTTCCTGATACTGGGGCATCTGTGCCGCTGCCGTAATCAGTGAAGGGTTTGTTGTGGCATCGCGTGGCTTGAAGGTTTCGATCGCTCGAATGTCCCCAGTATCGGCGACAACAACCGTCATCTCCCGCAGTTGCTCAAGTAAATTCTTTGCCATTGCTTACTCCTAATCCGTTTTTTACAGAGTTGGCATAGTCTGAGTGCAATACCCATTACGCACAGGTTACACCATTGCACAAGCGATCACGGTCGCTACGGTTAGCATACAAGGCGATTTCAAAAAGGCAGACTATCACCCGAAAGCTTTAATCTACTGTTTCCCTGGCTACTGACCCGGTGCCAAATGCTAGTAGGTTCCTTAAGAGGCGGTTTGAACCGTGTCTGGCAGTTAAAACTGCGACTACAAAGACAACGTCCGTGTAGGCAGGCTACAGCCAAGCCAGGATTTTGCTCCAAGGTTTCGGTTGGTCACTTAGGATCGTGGATTTAATAAGGTGTAATGCTTGCTGTAGGGACGTTACATGTAACGT
Organism: Leptolyngbya sp. ES-bin-22; assembly: GCA_014380065.1. GTDB lineage: Bacteria > Cyanobacteriota > Cyanobacteriia > Leptolyngbyales > Leptolyngbyaceae > Stenomitos. The sequence goes on from JACMKO010000030.1 coordinate 2,428, forward strand.
CCCTACAG
>JACMKO010000353.1 GCA_014380065.1 Leptolyngbya sp. ES-bin-22
ACACAATGGCGCATGAAGGTAGACAGCGTCTGGAGCAAGCGCAAAAGCTGTCTAATAAGGTGACAGATTCGGTTGCAAAGTCACCACAAACAAAGAGTACTTCAGAAAAGAAACCAGACGATAAAGCGGGTGGCGGGCTCTTTGGTTTGTTTGGCGGGAAGAAAAAATAATGGTGTATCAACCACCAGCGGGTGCCAGAGATTTGTTGCCTTTGGACGTGGCTCAAAAACGCTGGATTGAAGATCGCCTCCAGCAAGTGTTTCATCGCTGGGGCTATCACCGTATCATCACCTCAACGCTAGAGCGGCTAGATACGCTGATGGCTGGTGGGGCGATTCAACGATCGACCGTCCTCCAGCTTCAAGAATCAGACGATGAACAACTGGGGCTGCGTCCCGAGCTGACGGCATCGATCGCCCGGACTGCCGTCACCCGTATGGCAGGCTCCACCCATCCGTTGCGCCTGTACTACAACGCCAATGTCTTTCAGCGAGCACAGGAAGGCAGCTACAGCCGCCAACAGGAGTTTTACCAGGCAGGCGTTGAGCTTGTGGGCGCAGGTGGTTTGCTGGCAGATGCCGAAGTGTTGCTGCTGCTAGTAGATTGTTTGCGCCATTTGGGCTTGCATCAATGGTCAATCATCCTCGGCGAAGCCGGACTCACGCGTTCGCTTCTCTCGGTTTTTCCGTTGCCCCTCCGCGACAAAGTGCGAAAAGCCATTGCCAAGCTCGATCGCATGACCCTGGAAACCTTACCGATGTCGGCAGCCTTGCGCGATCGTGCCTTGCTGCTGTTGGATCTGCGTGGACGACCGGCTGATGTGCTGCAACGCATCGCCACCCTGGATCTGGATACAACCCAGCAGAGCGCTTTAAATAACTTGAAATCGCTAGTTGACCTACTGCAAGAGAGCGATCGTCACACCCCACACCCCACACCCCATACCCTCATTCTCGACCTCAGCCTGATCCGCACCCTCGACTACTACACAGGCGTTGTCTTTGAAGTTGTCAACACTAGCGAAGCCGGACAATCCGTGTTGGGGCAGGGTGGACGCTATGACCAACTGTTAGGGCTATACCACCCTGATGGGCAAACCTATCCTGGCATTGGCTTCGCGCTTCAGATTGAACACCTGCATCAAGTGCTACTGCCAACGGGGCAACTGCCCCACCAAACCCACAGCAGCGATTGGCTCGTTGTGCCAGAAAGCCCCCAAGCTTACACGGCTGCTCTTGCCTATGCCCAAACCCTGCGTGATGACAAGACTACTAGGGTCGAACTAGACTTGGGCACACGCACGGCTGCTGAAACCCATGACTATGCCTACAGTCGCCGCATTGCCCAAATTGCCTGGGTGAAGCTCGATGGCAAAGCCGTGATTGAAACGGTGAACCCGTGATAATAGAGTTGTTGGTTGTCGGTTGCTAGAAGTGAGCATCACTAACAACCAACAGCTAAAAACTAATAACCTCAGAGAGAACCCTGTGTCGCACACGATCGTTACGAATACCTGCGAAGGCGTTGCCGACTGCGTCGATGCCTGTCCTGTTGCCTGCATCCATCCTGGACCCGGTAAAAATACAAAGGGCACCGATTGGTATTGGATTGACTTTGCCACCTGCATTGACTGTGGCATTTGTTTGCAGGTCTGTCCTGTGGAAGGCGCGATCGTCCCCGAAGAACGCCCCGAGTTGCAAGAGACACCGCAATGAAGTCATGCGTTAAGCAATCGTCTCCGCGTCTCTACGCTGCGGTTTCTTTCTCCCCTAGCCTCCCTACTCTCCCGCTCTTCTCATGTCAGACTCAACCCCTCTCCTTGAAGTCCAAAATGTCTACGCTGGCTACATCAAAGACCTGGACATCCTGCAAGGGGTAAATTTCAAAATTTCTCCCGGTGAACTGGTCGCGGTCATTGGTCCTAATGGTGCTGGTAAATCAACACTGGCTAAGACCATCTTTGGGCTACTGACTCCGCACACGGGCAGTATTGTCTTTAAGGGTAAGAGCATCACAGGGCTAAAGTCCGACCAAATTGTGCAGCTTGGCATGGGCTACATCCCCCAAATCGCCAATGTGTTTCGCTCTCTGACCGTGGAGGAAAACCTGGAAATGGGAGCCTTTGTGCGCGATGTACCACTGCAACCGCTCAAAGAAGAAATTTTTGCCACCTTTCCAGCGCTGGCAAAGCGGCGGAAACAACGCGCCGGGACTCTTTCCGGTGGTGAGCGACAAATGTTGGCAATGGGCAAGGCGTTGATGCTGAAACCCGGTCTATTGTTGCTGGATGAACCATCAGCAGCGCTTTCTCCCCTTTTGGTGAACAGTGTCTTTGAGCAGATTAGACGGATTAACCAGAGCGGTATGGCGATCGTCCTTGTCGAACAAAACGCCCGCAAAGCGCTAGAAATGGCAGATCGTGGCTACGTGCTAGAAGCAGGACGCGATCGCTTCGAGGGACGCGGCAGCGATTTACTCAACGATCCCAAAGTTGGCGAACTCTATCTTGGTGCGACAACCGCACATTAAGGGGATTGGGCGATCGTCTCAAGCTGCTCCCGGCTCAAGCCCGTTATTTGCATCACTTGAGCCGCAGTCATACCCGTTTGCAGCAAGTTTCGTGCAATCTGAGCCACTTGCGACTCGGCGCGATCGGCTCGTTGACGTTCCTGTTCAGCGCGTTGGTTTTCCCGCTCGGCTCGTTGATTCTCTTGCTCAGCAGATGTAAGCAGTAAGGTGCCATCACGCTGTACCCAACGCAGCCAGAGCGCTTCAATCCCTTTGTAGTCACCCTGCCAACGCATTAAGGCTAGCCCTAGCATCTGGCTTACCAAGTGCCCCTGTTCATTTGGCAGAATCGCCTGGTAACCGCCGCCTTGAAGCTGAAAGCCTGCCCAGTCGTTGGGATTGAAAGGGTCGTACCAGAAGTATTCCGGGACGTGCATCTGGGTTTGGTAAATCCGCTTCTTCTCGCCTTTATCGGCGGTGGCTGTGCTTTCTGAGAGCAGTTCAATGACGACATCAGGCGTTTTGCCTTCTTCCCAACTCACCCAACTGCGACGTTCACCTTTAGGGACATCCAGCACTGCAAAGAAATCGGGTCCTTTAAAGTCTTGGTTTCGCACTTGCGCCAGACTGTAGTAGACAAACATGTTGCCGCCCACATAACCATGATCGCGTGCGTCCAGCCAGGGCAAGAGCGCATCGATGAGTAACTCCATCTGGACTTTGTGGCGTTGGGTTTCCATCGGTTCACCATCGTCGCAGGGCAAATCCGCCTGAGTGGGCGGGCGCGCGATCGACGAATCGCCGGGTATAAATGTGGTCATCGCTGAGTACCGCGAGTCATTCTTTTCATTCTAGCGATCGTCCTACAAACTAGACTCTCTCAACAGCAATCCAGCCGATTGTGCCATGATGCCAAATTTTCGTATGAATGTTTGATTAGAGGAAACACGATCGCGCGGTTCTTTGTCGTGCATGACCAAATGCTGCGCTGAGGGGCAATCGACGCGTTGTGGCTGTTGTCGGTTGCAGTGAACAAGCCGAATGGAACGGTATTGAGTCAGTAAAGATAGCTTTGGGCTATTAAATCTGGAGTGATCGACTTGATGCTACTTTTTTACTGGCTTGAGTAGTGCCAAAATTGAAATAACCCAAGTTGTATGGAGGCGATATGTCTCTCACCGCTAAAGACCTGGAAAGAGCGCAAGAGCAACTTCCTGACTACCAGATGGAGCTAGTCAATGGAGAAATTATTGTCATGAGTCCATCCGGCTATGAGTCAGATGAAGTGGCTGTAGAAACGGCTCGTCAACTTAGCAATTGGGTAAGACCCCGTAAGCTGGGTCGTGTGACAGGCTCTAGTGCTGGCTTTGTTCTACCGAATGCAGACACTCGTGCACCTGATGTTTCTTTTGTGCTGGCGGAGCGACTGCGTAAGAGTCCTCGCAGCTTTGCTGAACTGGCTCCTGATCTAGTGGTGGAGGTCAAGTCGCCAACTGATAGCATCACCAAGCTAAGAGAGAAGATCGATGAGTTTCTGAGCCTGGGGACGCGGGTGGGGCTTCTGATTCATCCGGAGCAGCGGTGGGTGGAAGTGCGTCGGAGGGGGCAAACACCAGTGAGACTGCAAGACGGGGATGTGTTGACGGTGCCTGACCTGCTTCCTGGATGGGAGGTGAAGGTTGAGGAATTATGGTCGCCAGAGTTTGATTAGCAATCAATGGTTAGAGGAAAGCCGATCGCACGGTTCTTTTCAATGAATGACCGAATGCTAAGTTGAGAGGCATCAATGCCTTCGCCACCGTGGTTGGCAATCTTCAACCGATCCTGACAAAAGTCCCACCTTCATTGAGCGAGCCGTGATGAGTGCCGATCCGGAAGAGGAGGATGTCCTACTCTCTGAATTTGACCAGGCTTTAGACACACCACCCCTCCGTCCTGCCCTGGATGAAATGGTGGCAATGGATGTGGAAGCAGACTTAGCTGAACTGCGGCAACCGATCGCACCTCCCCCCTTTTCCACTGAGGACATCGAACAGCTTTTCACAACTTCTGCGCTGTTGAAGGCTTGTGGAGCCACCTTTGAGCCAGAAGGTAATGGCGTTTGGTCGCTGATGTATCGATCGCAGACTTACCGCATCACGTTTAGTTCCACCGTCTTTGATGAGCATCCCTCCTTGCGGTTCATGACGTTTGGCGAACCGCTTTTTGAGGCATTACTGCAAGCAGTGTTAGTGCAACAATCGCCATCCAATAAATTGCTGTAGAGCAATCGCCCAAATCACGAAAGCAATCGGCACCGCTGCTGAATAACTCATTGCTTCAAAAACTGCGATCGCCCCTTCGCTTCACACATGCGATCAGCCCGTCATTAATCGCTTAAACGCGATCGTCTTTTTAGATGACTACTTGCGATAGCGCTATGCAAAAAAGCTGCCAACCATTAATCAAGCTACTCCCTTTATGCAGCTTCCTGGTTTTGTTTCAGCTTAGCCATCCAAGCTTTTGTGCCATAAACGCCACGTAAGAGCGAAGGAACAGTCAAATCAACGTCTAGCGCTTCCCAATGCAAGCCAATGCCCGATGGTGTCACTTCAACTGCTGCAAGCTCATCTGGATGGGCTTCTGCTAACCCTTGTCCCAATTCATGAGGAAACATAAAGGTAGAGCCATCTTGCAAATGGATGACGATTGTCCCTAAAGCACGGTCGTAATAGGCAGAGCGCGCACGCGGTTCGGTTGCATCAGCAAGCATAGCAACCTCTCTTGCTTGGTCGAGTTGCGCTTCTAATGTTTCGCTGGATTGATCAGGCTTCTCCATGAATTTGCTTCCAAGCTTCAAGCAAAAAAGTCTGGTGGCTGATGACGAGTTGAAAGGCTTTGACAGCGGTTCTTCGATCGCCACGATACTCCAAAACAGTCGGTTGCTCAGTCTCACTTCCCAATTTGATTTTAACCTCACTCTCGGCACTGAGAACATGGACGTGCGATGGCAGATGATCGTCAAAGTAAATGACAATTCTGAAGCCATCTTTCCGCAGAACAGTTGGCAT
>JACMKO010000354.1 GCA_014380065.1 Leptolyngbya sp. ES-bin-22
AGGGAGCCATGGTGCGTTCGTTGAGCCGTCCACCGATCGACAGTACGCCCCACAGTACGCGATGAATCCAGGTCATCTGGATCATCATGCGAACATTCCAGGTGGGATGCTTCTGGTAGAACAGCACACCCATCTTGCCGCGCTCAATTTCTTTGTCGATCAGATTTGGCAGTTGGCTGAGGGCGAAGGGTGGATGCCAGTGATAGCCGACCGCGTCGGGACATTTGATCAGCGTTAAGCCAAGCTGCTTGAGCCGCACGCCCAGTTCCAAATCTTCCCAGCCATAGAGTTGAAAGCGCGTGTCAAAGAGTCCTGCTTTTTCGAGCCAAACGCGGGCGATCGCCACATTCCCGGTAGCAAAATACGCCGCCGAAAAATCGGTAATCTTATAGGGTTCTGCGGTTGGATCGTCGAAGTTTGCGGTATTAATCACACGACCATACGTGAAAACAGGTGAGGGGAGAGGAGTAAGGGGTGAGGGGCTGCCGGAGGTAGAGTTTTGTTCGCGTAGCGGCTCCAAAGGAGTAACTTTAAGTTTTGAGTTCTGAGTTTCGAGTTGATCCGGACTTCTGACTTCTGATTCCTGAATCCTGAGACCGTCTGCATGTGCTTGGAGAAAAACCTCAGTCACGACCAAATCACTGTCGATAAAGATGATGGTGTCACCAGAGGCTTTTTCGACTCCCAAATTGCGGGCAGCGGCGGGACCTTGGTGGTCTTGTTGAAAGAGGCGGACGTGGGGAAAGGTGCTCGCGTTGATTTGCAACCAGTCCACAGTGCCATCGGTGGAACCATCATCCACGACGACAACCTCGTAGCCTGCGATCGCGCCTGCATTAAACTGCTGCTGCTCTAGCGCTCTCAAGCATTTCTCTAAAATTGGTTTGCGGTTGTAGGTCGGAATGACCACACTGAAAAACACGGCAGCTCCTGGAAGTTGTTGGTTGTTAGTTTTAAGGTGATGCATTAGGACTATGCTGGGCACACCTTACAGTTAATTCTGACGGACGCTTCAAAAAACTCCAAGCAATATTTCCTCATTCTTCTCGTCTGCTGCAAAATACAAATCTCGCCATTGACTAAAGTGATCAACACACCATCTATCCTCACCCTCGTAGGCAAATAGTGTTTCCGGATCAATCTGTCGAAGAATTCTGGCTCCTTCGCTAACTAACTCACGCGATATCAGCCCTAACGACTCTGACTCTGGCAATAGTGTTGGAGAAAAAGATTGATCTCCAAATATGAGTTTTTCAGCAATTTTATTGGCGTTCTTAATCTGTCTTCTCGATAGTTCCTGTGACAAATGTTCCTCAATCTCATTAGATGTCTTTTCCAGTGATGCTGTTCTATCTTCAATTCCCGGATAAGATTGACGAGTAAGCCTCAACTCTGTCCGAAATTCAGCAATAATCTGATCGGCTTCTAAATCAGAACCAAAGGTATCTTGATGCCTTTCAATGACCTCTTCAAGAATTTCATTAACCTCTTCGGGTTCAATTTCAAAGAAGCGGAAGATGCCGCAGCCATAGGAAAAGAGAGAAACCATGAGAATTGCAAGCGGCTTCTCACGTTGAAGGCGTGCATACAACGTACTGCTGGGGGGAATAGCACCATAGATGACTGAAACGCCCATGAGAAGCTCACTTTATACTTGATCGAAGGATTGATCTAATCTACGATTCACTGTTGCTGTTAGTTCGACGATCGCACCGTGTACTCTAACAACCAACAACCAACAACTCTCCTGCTGTGAAACATATTCTGCTGTATGCGTCGCCTGCGATCGGCGGTCTTTTGCCGTACAACCATGCGCTTTTGTGTGCCTTAGCTACTCTAGGCTACCAGATGACGTATGTGCAGGATATGCCTGACGCGTTAGTCACGCATTTTGGTTCCGCTGGCATGAAGCAAGTGCGGCAACGAGCAGATTGGTTTGTGGCACAGCAAAAGCAGGTGGGCATTCAGGAGCATGTTTGGCTGGAAGGCGCAAAGGCGGCAGAGGCAGAAAATATCATTGCTGAAGCGAAACCGGATTTGCTGATTGTGAGCAATGGTGGTCCGGTTGCCAACTTTTTTCCTAAGCGAGCTGCTGTCAAGCACAGCATTCCGTTCATCGTGGTAGAACATCTGGTGCATCCGATTAAGCCGAAGGAAGTGCCTGAAGCCTATGCGGAACTGGCACAACAGTATCGCGACGCAAAGGCAGTAATAGCCGTTTCGCAGGATAATTTGCGCTTGCTGCGGAAGCTGTTTGGGTTGGCGGAAGATAAAGGGCAGGTGATTTACTGTGGGCGACCAGCGACGTACTTTCAGCCGCCGGACTTAGAGGTGCGATCGCGCCTCCGTCAGCAGTGGCATATTCCTGATGATGCCGTGCTCTGCTTCACCGCTGCCCGGATGGATATCATCAAGGGCTATCAGTATCAAATCGGCGCGATCAAGCAACTCAAGCAAACGCCTGCCTGGGAGCATCTCTACTTTGCCTGGGCAGGCACGGGCACGCTGGCAGACCCGTTTAAGCAAATGGTGCAGCAGGCAGGGGTGAGCGATCGCGTCAAATTCCTGGGCGAACTGGATGACATCAACGCTTGGCTGGATGCCAGCGACATTTTTCTGCTGCCGTCTGAGTCGGAAGGGCTACCGTTGGCGATGATGGAAGCGATGGCAAAAGGGCTTCCTGTGGCAGCATCGGCGGTGAGTGGTGTGCCTGAAGGGTTGGGCGAGACGGGACAACTGCTGACTTCACCGATGTTTGGCAATCCCCAAACTACGATTCAAGAGTTGGTCACGACGTTGAAGTTATGGGTAAGTGACGCAACACTGCGCCAGCAAGTTGGACAAGCCTGTAAACAAAGAGCAGAAACCATGTTTCGGGAAGAGCGGATGATCGAGGAAACGGTAGCGATCGTGCAATCGATTCTGTGCTGTAAGGTATCTGTATCATCGGGGCAGATGTGACCGAAGGCTTACGGCTGGTTGACTATGGATGGCGATGTGTATGCGACTACTGCAATTCAGCACCTCTCATTACTGCCGCAAGGCGCGACTCGCGTTGGGCTACAAGCAAATTTCCTACACGGTAGAGAACCTGACTCCTGGGGCGCATGTGCTGAAGCTCAAGCCGTTGACGGGCTTAAAAACGGTGCCTGTCTTGCTGCCAGAGCTTGAGGGTGAACCGATGGCGATCGCCGATTCGACGGCAATCCTGCGCTTTTTAGAACGCTACCAGCCAGACCCGACATTCTTTCTGCCCGATCCCCACCTTCAAACCGAAGCGCAACTACTAGAAGATTGGCTGGATGAGAGCATTGGCACCGCCACTCGCTTTGTTTACTACGATTTTCGTCGGGGCGAAGGGAAGCAAATCGATCCCTCGCTCTCTAGCCAACTGGTGATTCAGGTTGTACGCTGGCAGTACGCAATGACTCCCGCAGCCGTGGAGCTTGCACGTCAACGGTTGACGCTTGCGTTTGAAGTGCTGGGCGATCGTTGGAAAGCCAGCCCCTACTTAGTGGGAAAGCAATTGAGCGTTGCTGATCTTGCGGCGGCGGCTCTCCTTAGCCCCTTGGCGCTGATCCCCCAGTACCGACAGCATCAGGCATGGTTATTTGAACGCATCGGTGAGATTCATCAGCTTTGTGGGGAGACGCTGCCGCCGGGGATGAAGGAGAAAGGCTAGAGGATGAGGCATGAGAGATGGGGCAAGTCGCAGCATGAAGTTATCAGGCACTAATGCTCAGAGGTTGCGGGTGCAGCGGCGTTGCGCGTTCTTGCTAAAGGGCGATCGCTCACTTAGACGCGCCCAGTTAAAAGCCCTTTTTCTGACAGGGTTGCTTTTGGTGGCTGTAGAACCTTCACTGGCGCTACCAAGTCCAGACGATCAGCCTGAAGAAGTGCTGCGGACAGAGATTATTACAGGAGCGCGATCGCCGATCGACGGCAAACCGCTTACCGCTAGCGAGTATGCCCAACTCCAGACGAACCTGCAAGAGCCTGGACCGTCTCGCCCGCAAGTAGGGCGATCGCTGGAAAAAAACCTCAATTTGCTACGTCTCCGCAAATTCATCAAAACCTTTTTTCCCTTCTTGCCAGTGCCTTAGAGCAGCAATCAAGCAATCAGCGTTTAGAGAAGAACTGATCGCCAATAGCTGGTAGCTCCTGTCAAAAGTCTGACGAAGGAGAGATGCATTTAGTGCAGGGGTTCAACATAACCGTAGTAGAGGTATGTCGCGGCTTCTAGAAAGGTTGCTCTACGTTCATCCTCTCATGGTCACACGCACTCTGGGCAGGAAAGGGGTTTATGTACGACGACCAAGCATTTCAGCCAGGACAGAATGAGCATCATACGACTGCTTCTCCACCGTCATACACAACGGTGACTGAGCCGATGTTGTTTGCCAAGACCGCGACTGCCGTTAAGCTTGACACCAGCACGCTGATTTTAGTGCCGTTCGGTCTGCTTGCGCTCTGGACGATCGCGCTCGTCTCCTTTCAACGACACGCAAAACGGCACAACGAACTCAGCAAAGGGCATGGGCGCAAGCCACACAATTGGGTGCCCTGTCGTCACTGCGCGTTTTTCAAAAGCAACCCCTATCTAAAATGTGCCGTGAATCCGATCGATGCGCTGACGACGAATGCGATCGACTGCACTGACTACACACCGCACGCTCTTCGTCGGCTCAAAAAGTAGAGAGAGTCTGCTAGATAAAGCTGTAAACCTTGCTGTTAAGGGCTTAACCCTGCTCTGGGGCGCGGGCTTTGCCGCTCTAAATTGATTAAGTTTTGCAACCAAAAGCCTGAGCGATCGCTCAGCAAAAGTGCGTCAAATGTAACGAAAACCTAAAATGTTTTTATCAAATTGTGTCGGATAGCTCCCAGAACGCTTATGTGGTCTGGTTTTCTGATACAAACATAAGTGTGCGACTAGCTTAACAATTCGCGCTCAATGCCCAGGAAGCAGTTTTGATCCTCACGTCACCTCCAAGGCTAAGCGGTAGGGCTGAGGCATCTAAACTGTCTGCTGTTGGTTGACCGCACCTTTCGCGCATTACCAGATAAGGAGCTTAACTGCATGTTCACACACGTCAAGCCCACCATCAGACACGTCGCACCAGATGACCTACGGGGACGCGCTCTGCTACGAGTGGTCTATGTCGTGCTGGAGCCTCAGTATCAAAGTTCGCTTTCGGCAGCAGTTCGCGCTATCAACCAGAACCACCCCAATCTGGCTGTCGAAATTAGCGGCTATTTGATCGAGGAACTCCGCGATTCCGATAACTACGAAGACTTTAAGCGCGACGTGTCGCAGGCAAACATTTTTATTGCGTCGCTAATTTTCCTCGAAGATTTGGCGGATAAAGTCGTGGCGGCTGTCGAGCCACATCGTGATCACCTCGATGTAGCGGTTGTCTTCCCCTCCATGCCTCAGGTGATGCGCCTGAACAAGATGGGCAGCTTCTCGATGGCGCAGTTGGGGCAGTCTAAGAGCGCGATCGCCCAGTTCATGAAGAAGCGGAAAGAAAAATCCGGCGCTGGTTTTCAGGACGGGATGTTGAAGCTGCTGAACACGCTGCCCAAAGTGTTGAAGTACCTGCCGATGGACAAAGCGCAGGATGCTCGTAACTTCATGTTGAGCTTCCAATACTGGCTTGGTGGTTCGCAGGAGAATCTAGAAAATTTCTTGCTGATGCTTGCCGATCGCTACGTCTACAAAGACATGGAGTCAGACAGCGGCGCGTTGCAGTATCGCGATCCCGTCACCTATCCCGATCTGGGTATCTGGCATCCCCTCGCGCCCACCATGTTTGAGGATGTGAAGGAGTATCTCAACTGGTTTAACTCCCGCTCCGATATTGCTGATGATCTGAAAGATCCGCTGGCTCCCTGTGTGGGGCTGGTGCTGCAACGGACGCACCTCGTGACGGGCGACGATGCCCACTACGTTGCGATGGTGCAGGAACTCGAAAGCATGGGCGCACGGGTAATTTCGGTGTTCGCAGGTGGACTGGACTTTTCCAAGCCCGTCGAGGCGTTCTTTTACGATCCGCTTTCTAAGGGACAAACCGCGATCGTCGATGTGGTGATCTCTTTGACAGGCTTTGCTCTAGTCGGTGGTCCCGCTAAACAAGATCATCCCAAGGCGATCGAGGCTTTGAAGCGGCTCAACCGTCCCTACATGGTGGCGCTGCCGCTGGTATTTCAAACAACAGAAGAATGGGAAGACAGCGATCTCGGTCTGCATCCGATTCAAGTCGCGCTCCAAATTGCGTTGCCTGAACTGGACGGCGCGATCGAACCCATCATCCTTTCGGGTCGGGATGGCATGACAGGCAAAGCGATCGCCTTGCAAGACCGGGTGGAAGCGATCACCCAACGCGCCATGAAGTGGGCAAATCTTCGCCGCAAGCCCAAGCTCACGAAGAAGGTCGCCATCACCGTCTTCAGCTTCCCACCGGATAAAGGCAACGTCGGCACAGCAGCGTATCTGGACGTGTTCGGCTCCATTTACAAGGTGATGGAAGCCTTGCAGCACAATGGGTACGATGTGCAGAACGTACCCGAAACCGCTGAAGCACTGATGCTGGAAGTGCTGCACGATGCCCGCGCCCAGTACAACAGCCCCGAACTCAACATCGCCTATCGGATGTCGGTGCCAGAATATGAGGCGCTGACTCCGTACTCTGAACGCCTCCACGAATCCTGGGGACCACCCCCCGGAAACCTCAATACCGATGGGCAGAATCTTCTGATCTTCGGTAAAGAGTTCGGTAACGTCTTCATCGGCGTACAGCCCACCTTTGGCTACGAAGGCGACCCGATGCGGCTGCTGTTCTCCCGCTCTGCCAGCCCCCATCACGGGTTTGCTGCCTACTATACTTACCTGGAGCAAATCTGGAAAGCGGATGCTGTCCTGCACTTCGGCACACATGGATCGCTAGAGTTCATGCCTGGTAAGCAGATCGGGATGTCCGAAACCTGCTTCCCCGATAGCTTGATTGGCACCATTCCCAACCTCTACTACTACGCGGCGAATAATCCTTCGGAAGCGACGATCGCCAAGCGCCGCTCCTACGCCGAAACCATTAGCTACCTCACGCCACCTGCTGAAAATGCTGGACTGTATAAAGGCTTGAAGGAACTGGGCGAACTCGTTGCATCCTACCAGACCTTGAAAGACACCGGACGCGGTGCCCAGATCGTTGATTCCATCATGGACAAAGCGCGGATCTGCAATCTGGATAAGGACATTGAGTTTCCTGAAAGCGCCAAAGAGCTAGAGCCAGAAGCGCGTGATACCGTCGTCGGCAAGGTCTACATCAAGCTGATGGAAATCGAGTCGCGCCTACTGCCCTGTGGTCTCCACGTCATTGGTAAGCCACCGACGGCAGAAGAAGCGATCGCCACGCTGGTCAACATCGCCAGCCTCGATCGCCCCGAAGATGAGATTCTTGGACTGCCCAGCATCATTGCCAACAGCCTCGGTCGCACGATGGAGGAGATTTACCAGGGGAGCGATCGGGGCGTGCTGGAAGACGTGCAGTTGCTGCAAGATATCACCCTGGCAACCCGTACCGCCGCCGCCGCTCTCGTCAAGGCGCAGGTCGATGCCGATGGGCGCGTGTCCAGAGTCTCCAGGCTCAACTTCTTCAACATGGGTAAGAAGGAACCCTGGGTGGAAGCCTTGCACAACTCAGGCTACACGAAAGTAAGCGTGGAGCAAATTAAGCCCCTGTTCGAGTATCTGGAATTCTGCCTGAAGCAGATTGTGGCGGATAACGAACTCGGTGCCCTGCTCACGGCATTGGAAGGCGAATACGTCATCCCTGGTCCTGGTGGCGACCCGATTCGCAATCCCGATGTACTGCCCACAGGTAAGAACATCCACGCCCTCGATCCCCAGTCGATTCCCACCTCGGCAGCAATTAAATCTGCCAAAGTAGTGGTCGATCGCCTCATTGCCCGTCAGTGCGCTGACAACAATGGGCAATATCCAGAGACGATCGCGGCTGTTCTCTGGGGCACCGACAACATCAAAACCTACGGCGAATCGCTGGCGCAGATCTACTGGATGCTGGGGGTTGCGCCGCTGCCCGACTCGCTGGGACGGATGAACAAGCTGGAACTAATTCCGCTGGAGGAACTCGGTCGTCCCCGCATTGATGTGGTCGTTAACTGCTCCGGTGTGTTCCGCGATTTGTTTATCAACCAGATGGCACTGCTCGATCGCGCCGTGAAAATGGCAGCCGAAGCCGATGAACCATTAGAAATGAACTTCGTCCGCAAACATGCGCTGAAGCAGTCTGAAGAGATGGGCATCAACCTGCGTCAGGCGGCGACTCGCGTCTTCTCCAACGCCTCTGGTTCCTACTCGTCCAACATCAACCTGGCAGTGGAAAACAGCACCTGGGAGACTGAAGCCGAACTTCAGGATATGTACTTGGCGCGGAAATCCTTCGCCTTCTCGTCCGACAACCCCGGCACGATGGCGCAAGACCGTCAGATCTTTGAGTCTGCCCTCAAGACGGCGGATGTCACCTTCCAAAACCTGGACTCGTCGGAAATCTCGCTGACGGATGTCTCCCACTATTACGACTCAGACCCAACGAAGGTCGTGTCTCGTCTGCGGAATGACGGCAAAGCGCCCACCTCTTTCATCGCCGACACCACGACCGCCAACGCCCAGGTTCGCACCCTCTCCGAAACCGTCCGTCTGGATGCCCGTACCAAATTGCTTAACCCCAAATGGTACGAAGGGATGCTCAGCCACGGCTACGAAGGCGTGCGGGAACTGTCGAAGCGACTGGTGAACACAATGGGCTGGTCAGCCACCGCAGGAGCCGTGGATAACTGGGTCTACGAAGATGCCAACGAGACGTTCTTCAAAGATGAGGAAATGTCGAAACGCTTGCTTGACCTCAACCCAAGTTCGTACCGCAAAATGGTGACGACACTGCTTGAAGCCAACGGTCGCGGCTATTGGGAAACCACCGAGGAGAACCTTGATCGCCTCCGCGAACTCTATCAAGAAGTCGAAGACCGCATCGAAGGCATCGAATAAACGGTTGCTCTTCTAAATCGAGATTCTGTCTGTAGGGACGTTACAGGTAACGTCCCTACAGATGTTTTTGGGACTGGATAAACCCGCGCCGCTACTGATTATGGGTTGTCTTATTGCATTTAAAGTCCTGAAAGAGCCAGGATCTCACCAAAAACAGTTAGTTAATTTCAGATTAATTGACTAAAAAAGGATATTATCAGAATTAATTGTCTGCAAAAATTATTGGCTAGGAACCATTCGGGCTATCGGAGTGAGCTGGGCTGATTAGTTCAAACATCTCACTCCAATGCAGTTGTTATACCCCTCCGCTCACGGTGCCTCACGGATTATCTTGGGAG
>JACMKO010000031.1 GCA_014380065.1 Leptolyngbya sp. ES-bin-22
ACAGACATGGAGCGAAACGGCTATGCTAGCCAGGCAACGAACGATCGCATCACTACATACAGTTACCCCCTACGTATACGTATAGATGCGTGCAAGCTGATGACAAAATCGCTCTCCAAGCGACGGCTTAACATTTTGCTGTATAAAGTTCTCTAGAGAATCACTGTCATCGAAGAAGATTCATCTTGTTGATACTGGAATATGAGTTTCTATTACATCCTTCTGGGGAGATACATATTTCTTTATAGTTCATATGGGGCATAAGAAGCGTTGTTTGTGGTCAATTTTCTGGCTGGCTTGACAGGTTTTGGGGGCACAAATGAGACTTTATTTAGAGAAATATTTCTAAACAATGAAAACTCTGTAGTAAGTCTGCTATTCCTGCGTTCAACAAGTTGGGAAGTCATCGCGAACCCTCATTAACTAACCAACCACCGTCTTTAGGACTAACCAATTATTGTCTCCCGGCGATCGCTACAGCACTCAGCAGTGACTCCAGGGTCACGTTCGTACTCAGCCTCACTGCAAACTCACGTTACAATAAGTGCTAGTGCTGAGTCGTAAAATGATTTTGGACCTCTGTTTGAGTGGCGTATTGTGATCTCTAAAGTCGCATGGTCTATCTCTTGGACAAGCCGTTGGACAAGTTCGACGCTGCCCCTAGTGGCTACTAATCTCCATAACAGCTAAGCGCCTGCCATTGCCTTTGACTGCCTGGTACCGTTTCTCGCCATTGATCAGGTTACCGTGATGCCGTCACCATTTTTAATCGTCAATGATCATTCCTTGTTGAGTCAGTGAACTATGTCTCAGCATTTGGATTCAGAAGCAGAGTTTTTTTTGAAGCAAGGGCTACAACTTAGCCGTGCTGGGGCTTTTGAGGATGCGCTACTCAGCCTCGATCGCGTTTTACACCTTCATCCTGACCGTCACCACGTTTGGCATACCCGTGGCGTTACGCTCTCTGAGTTAGGACATTACGAAGACGCTGTTGCTAGCTTTAATCAAGCGATCGATTTAGAACCTCACTCTCCAGAAGCGTTCAATAGTCGTGGCATCGCGCTCTACAATTTGCGTAGCTACGAAGAGGCGATCGTGAGCTATGACAAAGCGATCAAGTTAAGACCAAACTTCCATCAAGCTTGGCATAATCGAGGGAATGCTCTTGACAAATCAGGCTGCTACGAGGAAGCGCTGAAGAGTTACGACAAGACTCTGGAATTTGAGCCGGACTATTCTAAATCCTGGTATAACCGGGGCATCATCTTATACAAGCTAGAACGTTATCAAGCTGCTATAGACAGTTACGACCAAGCCATCAAGTATCGACCGCATTACTCTCATGCGTGGTATAACCGTGCCAATACGCTCAACCAGATTGGACACCATCGAGAAGCGCTCAGCAGTTACGATCGCGTACTGACCATTAAGCCGGAGTGGTACGGAGCCTGGTATAACCGGGGTAATGTACTGCATAAGCTCGGTCGGCATGAAGAGGCAATCTACAGCTACAACAAAGCCTTAGCGATCAACGCAACTCTCTACGAAGCCTGGTATAACCGAGGTAACGCCTTTGATGCCCTTGGACGCTACGATGAGGCGATCGAGAGCTATCGCAAGGCGCTCGACCTCAAGCCAAACCTCCGCGAAGCCTGGTACAACTGGGGCAGTGCCCTTTACAAGTCTGGTTGCTACCGCGAGGCGATTGCCAGTTACGATCGCGCACTCAAGCTGAATCCTGGTTTTGCCAAAGCCTGGTTTAGCCGTGGTTCTGCACTGCGTAAGTTAGGACTCTACGCTGAAGCGATTGCCAGCTACGACAAAGCCGTTCAGTTTCAACCAGAGATGTCCGAAGCCTGGTACTGCCGTGGGATTGCGCTAGGGCACCTGGGGCAAAACGAGGCAGCGATCGAGAGTTACGATCGAGCCATCAGCATTAATCCTGACTTTCATCCTGCCTGGTATAGTCGTGGCTCTGCGTTAGGGCATTTGGGAGACTATCAATCTGCTGTTGCCAGCTATGATAAAGCACTGGAAATTAAACCCAACTTTCCCGATGCTCAAAGCCGTCGAACACTGGCGTTAGACCATAACCAGTCGCTGCAAGCATCAGCCCACACCGACTCAAACGAAGGCAGGATTGCTGCTGAACGAACGGATGAAGCCTCTTCTTTTTCAAATCGCGCCCTGAACACGGAAGAACCTGTCAAGTCATCGCCGCCTCTACATACATAGTTACAGCCATTTCCATTTGCATTCACCACACCCGACACCCTGCATCCCACACCCGTTCTCATAGAACTGTGGCTTACCCAATCAGCAACCGCTGTAGGTTGCCATGCAAAAGCAACGCCCCTGCTCTACGAGCATACATAGCTGAGGCTGTGTCACTCAATCATTTGTAGATCGCTAAACTGCGTGACTCGTGCTGCCAGAGTTGTCTCTGTCAGAATTTTTTGGTAGAAGGGGTGAAAGGTTTTTGGTCGGACAAGAAAGTAAATTTCATCATACAGCTTCAATGTGCGATCGAAGTGTTCTACAATCTGCCGAGACTCCTGCTCGGTCACAGTAGCAGGGTGCTTCTCGTACCACTCATGCTTCACAGCGGGTAGCCACACCCCATAGCGATCGGAAAGAATTGCCCACGCTACACCTTTATTCAGGCAACGTTGCATAAAGGCTTGAAGCTCAGGATTTGTGTAGAGCCTGTCGGGGGTGGTAGTCCTAGTTGTTCCCCTTAAGGTGTTGTCTTTCTCGGCTGAACAATGGGTCAAATAAATCTTCATCTCAATCAGTGAGTGTCGACGTTCTTTGAGGGAATGGCTTCAGGGAAGCATCGGTGGTGCATGAAATTTTGGTGGGTCGAGTAACGTAGAAAGACATCTACTCCCAGGCACGAACTATAGAATGTCGGCTCTGTGGTCATCCCCATATCCATCAACACAGTGTGTAATTGAAGTTTTCTGAACGTTGCTTTCTAGCCGTTGCCGTTCTTCATCAGAGAGCGGACGCATGATTTGCACTCAAGGCTCAATCAATTTCTGATTCATGGAGATACCTTTAGCCTATGAGCAAACGGCTCTAATAACTTTTCTTGCATCACTTCACCTGGGTAATGCGCCAACTCAGCTTCAAGTTGATCCAAAAATTCCAGAGCGTTACCGCTGCGATCGCCAGCAGGTTTGCCAGATAAGCATTGAGATGCAGTCCATTAAAGAGCAGATTTAAGAGCAGAATTTTGAGCATTAGCCCCATCAAGCAAATCAAGTTGAACTTGGCAAAGCGTTTGATGACCTGATGGCGTTGTTGCTGTTGTTGCGCCAGGTCGCCAAACGTCCACCGATCGTTCCAGAAAAAGTTGTTGATGATTGCCAGTTCTGCCGCCACGATCGCGCTGCGCGTCAGCCCAAAGCCCAACCTACCGTGCAGCAGATACAGCAGACCCATATCGACCGCCAGTCCGCTCAAGCCCACAAAGGCAAACCGCACAAAGCGCCCAACTGGAAAATTTAGCCGCTGGCTAAACCGACCGAGTCGCCCCAACGATATGCGCAAGCGCACCAGATGACGGATGTAGTCGCGGTACTGCTTCCATGTAACCTTACTTTCGCCCGCTTCACGCTCTTGAAAGACATAGCCAACTTCCGTAATCTCATCAATCTTGCCGCGCCCCAGCACTTCCAGCAGAATCTTGTAGCCCAGCGGATGCAGCGATCGATCCGCAATGGCGCTGCGACGCACCACAAAGTAACCGCTCATGGGATCAGACACTCGACTCACCACACCGGGCAGCAAAATCAACCCCAGCAGTTGAGCGCCTCGCGACAAGAAGCGTCGCATAGCACTCCACGTACTCACACCACCCCCATCCACATTGCGACTGGCAACGGCTAAATCTGCACCTTGCGCGATCGCATCCAGCAGAAGCTGTAACACGTCAGGTGGATGCTGCAAATCGCCATCAATGACACCCAGAACGTCACCCTGCGCTGCCTGCCAACCACGAATCACCGCAGTCGAAAGTCCCCGCTCTTGCTGGCGGCGCATCACGCGCAAGTGAGGATAGCGGGCAGTCAACGTCTCCGCTAGTTGCCAGGTGCGATCGGGGCTATTATCATCAACCACAATAATTTCGTAGCGGTTAGGCAACACAGCATCCAAACGCTCACTCAACAGTGCCACAATGCGCTCAAGGTTGTGGCTCTCGTTGTAGGTTGGCACCACCAAAGAAAAGCGTACAGGCGCGATCGCGCCTGCTCCTGCCTCTAGTATCTTGTCACACGGTTGCTTTGCCGCTGTCGATTGGCGCGGCACCTGCAAAACCCCTGAGAGTTCAGGCAGAAGCTGAGTGTAGCCGATTGTGATCATAGACGTTTTGGTTTTTTACGAAAGACCAGCACTTGAGCAGGCACCTTGCAATCAAAAGGCAGCAAGGGAAAAACGGCAAGAAAATGCCGAGCAAACCTTAGAACAGCCACAGGTGACTCTTGCTTGGCAATCAACGTCTCCCTCAAAAAGCATTGATCCCCTTTTGCCTCTCCTAAGATTTACACAGAGAGACCGTTGTGTAAATCTTTCATAAAGTTGGCACTGCTTCTTTAAGACGCAAAACGGCAAGGAATGTGCCCAACCACGATCGCTAAGCGTGACCCGTTCAAGCCTCACTTGCTGTTACTTCTTAATCCGCGAGAGCGATCGATACCAAACGGCTTTTAGAAGCGCTTTCAACGCTGAAGCGTAGCTCCAAACATCACGGGCGTATATGCTAGCGTTGGCGTACTTACCAGCATCAAACTCCAAAGAAGTGGCAATGGACATCCCAGCAACTCCCGATGCAGCCGTCATTCCTTTAAAGACTCACATCGTAGCTGTCACTGTTTACACCAATCAAGCACTGGTAACGCGGCGTGGCACCATGACGCTGACTGGGCAAGAGCACACGCTGACACTTGAGCCGTTGCCCATCACGCTGCAACCAGAATCGGTGCGGGCGGCTGGTGCGGGCACGGTTGCAGTCAAGCTGCTAGGTGTGCAAACAGAGCGAGTGTTTACCACGGAACCCGTCGCCGATCGCGTGGCTCAACTAACGGCAGACATTGAGCAGTTGGTGGATGAGCAGAAGGCAGCTCAGGACAAGCTTGCAGCCGCCAACCTCCAGCGTAGTTTTATTCAAACGCTGAGTGAAAAAGCTGCCGATCGCTTTTCGCGCAGTCTTGCCCAGCAGCAGGTGAGCCTTGCCGAAACGCGCAACTTGTTGATTTTTTTGGGACAGCGCTATGGCGATGCCTCGGAGGCGATCGCACAGCACGAGCGCGAACATACGCAATTACAGAAGCAGATTCAAGCGCTGTATCAGCAATTGCAACAAATTCAAACGCCGCGCCCACAAGAAAGCTACCGTTTGGCAGTGAACATTACGCCTTCAGGCGCTGGAGAGTTTGCACTGGAGGTGTCCTATGTGTGCGATCGAGCCAGTTGGAAGCCACTCTACGATTTACGCGTCAATAGCACTGAGAACCATATTCATCTGACCTACCTCGCAGACGTGCACCAGACCACTGGCGAAGACTGGAGCGCGGTTGCTCTCACGCTCTCAACCGCTAAGCCCGGGCTGGGCACCCTTCCGCCAAAACTAACGCCCTGGTACGTAGATGTTTTCCGTCCCCAGCCATCGCCTGCGCCCATGATGGCATCGCGTCTGCGGGCTGCTGTCGGTGCCGCGCCCGGAGGGGATGACGAAAACGATCGCTTGCTGACCGATAGCGATGCCGGTGAGCCAAGGCAGCAAATGATTCTGGCTGAAGCACCGTTAGCACAAATCACAAAAGAGGGTGGCGTTGTCACCTTTTTGATCGATGGGAACAACAACATTCCTACAGATGGCGCATCCCACAAAATCACCATCTTTAGCGATGATTACCCCTGCCACCTGAACTATGTCGCCATGCCGAAGCTAGTCAGCTTTGCGTACCTGCAAGCGGTTGTCACCAACCCAGCCGACGGTGCGACCTTATTACCAGGTCAGGCAAAGATTTTTCGTGACAACCGCTTTGTGGGCACCACTCCGCTAGAAAATATTGCTCCTGGTCAAACGTTTAACCTCAATCTGGGCATTGACGAAGGGCTAAAAATCACACGCGATTTAATTGAACGCAAAGTGGATAAGCAACTCATTGGCGGTCAGCGTCGCATTACCTACGCCTACCGCTTGAGCGTGACTAATCTATGCGCTCAGGAAGCCACGCTTATTCTGACCGAACAACTGCCCGTAAGCCGTAACGAGCAAATTAAAATCCGCTTGAACCGCACGAGTCCACAAGTTCAGCCCGGCGAAATGGGACTTTTGGCGTGGTCATTGCGTCTAGAACCAAAGGGGCAGCAAGAAATTTCGTATCAGTTTACGGTAGAGCACGCGCCTGCGCTTACAGTGGTCGGTTTAGATGTTTAGTTTTCCCGGATGACGCTTTCGATTTTGGAATCCATATCTAGCGGTGCTTTAAGTTGCGATCGCCCCCAAGCATAAAGTTAGTTTGGCTTGGGGGTTGGTTTTGCGCTCCTTCCTGTAAAATAGCCTCAACCTTTGCCGACTCTATATTTATAGCAAGAGACAGATGGGTTAGGACGGGGTGCAGGGGTGGAACCTCTGGCTGGGGGCAACGCCCACACACCCTTATGATCCCCATGTCCTAAACGTTGTGACGATCGCTATATTGGGTGATGCAGGCAAAGGGCAATCAGCAGACATTGGGCAATTAATCAATGCAAACACAGCGGCAGTGGTATACAAGTGGGTTTGTTGGGTTGATGATTTTAGGCAATAGTTTGCTGCTCTCACCAACGGCAGGAATGGCACTGCCAGCCGTGCAGGTTACTCAGGCAGCCCAAACCGCAGAAAGCGCGATTAATCAGGGGATTCAGTACATTCAACAGGGGAAGGTGAGTGATGCGATCGATGCCTTCCGTCGCGCGACCCAGCTTGATCCCCGGATGTCCGCTGCTCATTACAACCTGGGGCTTGCGCTGCGTCAACAGGGTCAGCTTCAGCCAGCCGCTACTGCTTTTTACCAGGCAACACAAGCCGATCCCACGTTTGCCCTCGCCTATGCCAACCTGGGAGCCGCGCTGCTAGAAGGCAACAACCTGCCCCAAGCAAAAGACTATCTGCAACGTGCCGTCGAACTCAACCCCAAGCTTGGGCTAGCGCATTACAATTTAGGGCTGGTGTTGGAGCGGCAGGGCAGTTTTGATCCAGCCGTTAACGCGTATCAAAAAGCGATCGAACTCAGCCCCACAGCTCCCGAACCTGCCTACCACCTGGGTATGGTCTACACTCAGCAACGCAAAACCAAAGAAGCCCGCGCCGCGTTTGAGCAAGCCATCAAAGTTGATCCCAGCTACGCCGAGGCTCATTACAATCTTGGTTCACTGCTCTTTACTCAAGGCGATTTAGATGGAGCACTGAACACCTTTCGGCGATCGGCACAAGCCAACTCCAACTATGCCAACGCTTACTACGCCGCCGGACTGGTCTTCATACGTCAGAACAAATTTAGTGACGCGCAAAAAGTTTTAACCTACGCCAAAGATTTGTACGCCAAGCAAGGCAATAGTGCTTGGGCAACCAAAGCAGAACAGCAGTTGCAAAAAGCGAAAACTGGGCGATCGTAGGGTGGGGAGTGAGGGGTGAGGGGTAAGGAGCTAAAAGACTGAACCGCTGCCGCTACTACCTGATGCCTACAATTAATCACTGGCTTCTCTAACAACCAGCACTTTAACGACCAAACGTACTGATCATTAAGCACACACCAAACACTCCGACAAACCATAAGAGATCTGCTTCGCGTCTTCTACTAAATGCAATCGTTAGCTGAAGGTTATTTCATGAGTTAATTCCTCGAACTTCCTTCGCGCCTTCTGGTGAGTATCCTGCCACTCAAGCTCCCACCACCAAGGCTTTTGCTCTTGCTTCTTAATGTATTCACACACCTCGCCCCAACTCTTGAACTTTAGTTCCTCAACGAAGTAGCGAGGCAACGGCTCGAGCAAATGACCAAGCTGCTTCCACTCAAGGAAACTAGCATTGTCCCAGGTTAGGAAGTCTTCGCTTTCTCCAAAAATAATCTTATGACTCCAATGAGTCTCAAAAAATGCTCTTACAGAAGGAAGTACATCTTTGTACAGCCAGGTCGACTCGTCTCTCTGCTCTGGGTTCCAATACTTTGCTGCTCTCAGGACAGCTTCCACAGAAATGTATTCTTTCGGTTTAACTGTACACGGATGCACGAGTTCCCAGTACGCCCAGCGGTATCCGGCATCTACAAAGACTTTACAATTTGTACAGGCAAAATACAGATTGTTCATAGCCAGTCAACAACTTCTTCAGCACTTCTACCGCCTCTAGTCTCTAATACTGCCGCGCATGTGGACTTGGTTCTGGTGTCACAGCAAATGTCAGAACCGTTTCATCTACGCCTTTAAGACGTAGTGGACTGAATTTGGTAATTTCATCCTGTTCCAGGTAATCGGCGACCGCAGCAGAAACCAGGATAGAGTCAGGTTCAGCCGCTGCCTGAATGCGAGAGGCGATGTTAACGCTGGGACCGATCGCCGTGTAGTCCGAGCGCTCTGCACCACCAAACATCCCAACCACAGCCGTGCCCTGGTGAATGCCACAGCGGAACTGTACTTGACTAATGCCTTGCTCTTGCCAGCGATCGTTGAGCAAACGGAGCGATCGTTGCATCTGACGAGCAGCGGCGATGGCACGTCGCACCTGTTCATTGGGCGACATTTCTTCAGGCGAACCAAAGAGTGCCAGAATCGCATCGCCCATGAATTTATCGACCGTACCGCCGTTATCAAAGACAGCGCGGGTCATTTCTGCCAGGTATTCGTTCAAGAGTTCTGCCACGCGGCGCGATCGCAGCGTGTTAGACAGTTGCGTAAAGCCAATAATGTCGCTAAATAACACGGTGACCATGCGCGGTTCAGGGCGCAAATCAAGCACCAGTTCGCCCCGTGCGGCACGTTGCACCAGCGATGGCGGCAAGAACCGTTTCAAAACCGATTCCGTCAAATAGGTATTGAGTTCGGCGACACGCTGTTCGTTTGCCTTGAGCGCCAGCAAGTTACGGACTCCTGCTAAGAGTTCGCGATCGCTAAACGGTTTTGACAAATACGCATCAGCGCCCCGCTCAACGCCTTCAATGCGCGTATCTTCATCAGCTTTTGCGGTCAAGAGAATAATGGGAATGCCCTTGAGATCGGTATCCTCTCGAATCATCCGAATCATATCCAGACCCGACACCATCGGCATCATCAAGTCGGTGACAATCAGTTGTGGATGATGCGTTTGGGCGCTCTGAAAGCCTTCAGCACCGTTTCGTGCCGTCCAAATCCGATACCCTTGTTCGCGCAAAATCGTTGAGACATACGTACGCAAATCTGGATTGTCGTCCACGATCAAGATACGTGAGGCATCAGACTTGGCAGGCACTGTGGCAAGCAGTCCGTCTTCGCCGCTGTGATCTTCGTGCAGTTCCATTTCCACATCCGCTAGCTCGATCGCGGCGCGGCTCGGTTGGGCTTCTGCCTGCACTTCAATCAACTGTTGAGGCGGCAAGTGCGTCATCCCCGTTTGGAGCCAAATCGTAAAGGTGGTGCCTGAGCCGTAAACCGACTCGACCGAGATTTGTCCACCGTGCAGATCGACCAGTTCCTTCACCAGTGACAGACCCAGCCCGCTGCCCTCATAGCTGCGGTTTGCCGATCCCTCTGCCTGCCGGAAGCGCTCAAACAAATGCGGCATTTGGTCAGGACGAATGCCAATGCCTGTATCTGTTACCTTAAGCAAGCAGTGATCGCCAGCAGGCTGAAGCATCACGGTAATCATGCCCCCCTCTGGCGTGAACTTCATCGCGTTGGAGAGGAGGTTGTACAGCACTTTGTCAAACTTTTCGGGGTCTAAATACACTTGCGGACATGAGGCGAGTCGGGTCATGACCGCGATGCCTTTTTTCTCGCAGTAGGGGCGAAAGGAATCCACTGTTTGACTCACGAACTCAACCAAGTCACATGGACGGAAGCTAGGCTGCATCCGTCCAGCATCCAGCCGCTGAAGATCGAGCAGTTGGTTGACCAGCCGCAGCAACCGACGGGAGTTTCGTAGCGCCACTGTTGCCTGATCATGCGACAAGCCCTGACGCTGCGCGATCGCCGACTCCAAAGGACCAATCATCAGCGTGAGCGGAGTACGGAACTCGTGCGAAATATTTTGAAAGAACTCCGTTTTTTGCTGGTCTAGCTCTAAAAGCTGCTCTGCTTGCTGACGAGTTTTCTGATAAAGGCGAGATTGATGCACGGCGATCGCCGCTTGCACTGCCACCGCTTGTGCCAACTCAATCTCCGAAGGCTGCCAGCGACGGGATTGACGATTCTGCCGGAGCGAAATGCTGCCAATAATTTGACCGTCCAGAATTAAGGGCACCACCAACAACGCCCGCGCCGGATTGCGAAACGGCTGCTCAGGCACTGTCATGATCGGGTCATGCTCCAAATCACTGATCACGACAGGCTGTTGGGTCAGCAAGAGTTGCTTGAGTACTGGGTTTCCCTCGATCGGTACAGTGGATTGGGGCAATGGACGAGGCGTGATGTCTCCGTTGTCTGGCTGAAGCGTTGCAGATGACTCGTTTAGAGGGGAGCTACTAGCCACATGACCGTTGGCAAGAGTGGTTGTTGCCCAGCCACTAAGAGCCGCATCGTGCAGCCCAACAAGCTGCACAAACTCATCCTCCTGCGTCCATAGTGACAACGCGCAACCATCCGCGTGGAGCGCTTGCCCCAACTGCTGCGTAATGGCTGCGAAAATTTCTTGAGGATCGAGGCTAGAACGAATGGCGGTCGTAATGGTGTTGATTAACGCCTCTCGTTTAGCCAGTGCCCGCACCTGCTCGTAAGTCCGTGCCTGAAACAGTGCCAGCGCTGCCTGATCTGCCACCAGCGTCAGGAGATGCACTTCGTCTTCCTGCCAGAGGCGCGGTGCATCGCACTGATGCAGCGCTAGCACTGCCATCAATTCCTGCTGGCATACGAGCGGGACAATCAAACTGGAACGAATCCCTGCGTCTGCATAAACCTGTCGCCGCTGTTGCTTTTCAGGGCGATCGCCTTGCACCCGATCGTCCGTGTCAACATCCTGAATCACTTCGATATCACGGGTCTCCCAGACAGTCTGCGCAAAGGTTGCCTTCAGCTCAGTCAAGTTGTAGCTGTCAGCCACTGCGTCTACATAAACAAACCAGTCGTCCTCCAACCGCCCATCTTGCCAGGGGCGCACAACACAACTGCTTGCCTCCAGGATGCGGCCCACCGTTTCACCGATCGTATGCAGAATTTGGCGGTAGCTGAGATCGCTCCGAATGGTGTTGGTAACGGCATTGAGCAGTGACTCTTGGCGTAACGATCGTCGCAACTCCCGCGTCCGTGTTTTCAGCACGATATGTGTGTCTGCCGCCTGCCGTACAACCCCTTTTAGTTCCTCATCGTCCCAGGGTTTGGTGACGTACTTAAACACTTTGCCAGAGTTAATGGCTTCGACCAGATCCTCAACATCGGTATACCCGGTCAAGATGATCCGCATAATATCCGGATACTGCGTTGCTGTCAGGCTTAAAAACTCCGTCCCGCTCATCAAGGGCATCCGCTGATCCGAAATGATGACCGCAATATCGCCTTCTGTCGCCAGAAGATCGAGGGCGATCAGCCCGTTCTCAGCTCGCAAAACCTTGAATTCACGATGGAACGTGCGGTACAGCAAATCTAAATTATCTGGTTCATCATCGACAACCAACAGTTTTGGCTTGTGGGATGGAGAAGTTTTCATACCCCACCCTCCAGGTAGAAAGGCAGTTCAACCCAATATCGACAGACGTAACCTCGTCTCAACCTTAGCGTTGAGCCTTTCTGATCAACGCGATCGTCCTGCTGCACTGTCTGTCGCCTCTCTTTTGCCTGCATGCCATTACCACATTCAAAGGAGCGTACGCAAAAACATCTGCGTACACCTTGATTTTTAGGATTTAGACCTTGAGCGCTAACCTGGCGCGGTAAATGTTTCAATGGTGTGAACGTAAAGAGAAAACGGACAGGATGAGGCAGAAGGCACCCGAATCAGCCTCTACACAAGAGGGGTCAGCAGTGGGGAGGCAACCGATGAACGTGGTACTCAAACGCCACCCGCAACCTCTATCGACAAGCTCTCACTAAGGTTGCCCCTAGTGAGCCAGTCTCTAACGGGTCGATCGCGAACCCTGGCAAAAGTACAAACATGAGCAACACGAGGTAACCCAAAGCCATGCGGTCAACCCTTGACGGTGCGCCTGCGTCCACTTCCCAGCTTCAAGGGTCATCACCCTTGAGATCGCTGCAACGTCAGTGCGATGGCAAGGCAGAAATGTTTCAGCCTTACTCTAACTACCTTCTGACGGTTTCTACACCCAATCACAATACTGCTTTAAATTGATGCGATCGACTGTACTCCTACGGGTACAGCCAATGATTCATGCCGACACTTGATGCACTTCTACATATGCTAGTTTCTCTAGCAGCTTTTTTGTATCTCTACAGCAACTTTCATTCGAGTTGCTCTTGCCGCTCTACTCGATGTCTGTGTTCAATCACCGTCAAGGTGCTCGTTGGCATGAACGATCGAGAGCCGTTACGATTCCGCATCACCAGCCAAAGTGTGTGAACGTCTAAACGTGGCTAAACCCATAGCCTCCTCCCTACAGGTACAGCAGCCTTTTAATGTGAAACATGAGCCGCCCTTTAGAGACGCATTCCTAAAGCAAGTTAATGAGGCAAATCGGGCATAATGGGGATGATCTACTGACATCGGAGCAACCCGAATCTTACCAGGCGCTAAGTTGCTAAAGGCTAGCTCTGAGATCTAGCCTGTTAAATTTGTGTCATCTTGACGGTTGGCGTTTATAACGGTATCGCATACGCTTTCCGCAGATGCTTGTCCCTCCCGCTCGGAGCTTCCCCTAATCATGCGGTGCCCTTTCTGCCAATACACCGATAATCGTGTTCTTGAGTCGCGCTCAGCAGAAGCGGGGCAAAGCGTGCGGCGGCGGCGGGAATGTCTACGCTGTGAGCGCCGCTTTACGACCTACGAGCGCATTGAATATGTGCCCATTACCGTCATCAAGCGGGATGGCGATCGCGAATCGTTCGATCGTTTCAAGCTTCTGCGGGGCATCGTACGTGCCTGTGAAAAAACAGGAATTTCTTCTGTTCAACTCGAAAATTTGGTTGATGAAATTGAGGCAGAGTTGCAGCAGCGAGCCGTCCGTGAGGTGAACAGCTCCGAAATTGGTGAATTGGTACTGCAAAATTTGCGCACTCTGAGCGAGGTCGCGTACATTCGCTTTGCGTCGGTCTACCGCAAGTTTCAGGGCATTCGCGACTTTGTGGATACCCTCAACCACCTCCGCAGTAATACCAGTCAGCTCCAGGCAGAGGTTAAGCAACTTGAAGCCGACGATGCGTCAATGCTTGCGTCGTCATAGCTTGCGTCGTCATGGTTATCTGCCCGACACGAGAGGATGGGCGAAAGCATCGTCTTCCCGACAGCTTGTAGAAAGCAGTTGCATCGTTCTCTAGCCGCAGTGCCAGTAGCCTGCCCGCACAAGCAAGACGCTAGCGCTACTTAATCTTTGTCGGCTTGATTTTTATAAGACACCTTCATGGTTAAGCATTACAAACATTGCGCTCAGTCGGGGTTATTGGCTCAGTGTCGTTCTTTTTGTGATTCGCTATGCTAAGGCAAGCGGTGAGGAAGTTCTAGCTTTTAGTCTCTTCAAGCGAAGAGACTAAAAGCTAGAACACTCACGGAAGAGTAAGCTGAGTCACCTGACATAGGTTACTATGGTTCTTCTGAGCTATTAATTTGTCCAAATTTAGCCCTCCTGCCAATTGCTGGAGGAGACGTGGGTGTAGGCAGCACAACTTCAATGTGCTTATACATCGACAGGAGGCAAAATTTTACGGAGATAACTACCAGGAAACGATTCGCATGGTCAATCAGGAAAAGACGGAAATAGATGTTGGCTTTACCCACGAGGATTTTGCTGCCTTACTTGACAAGTATGACTATCACTTCAGCCCAGGTGATGTGGTCGCTGGAACAGTGTTTAGTCTTGAGCCAAGGGGCGCACTGATTGACATTGGCGCAAAAACGGCTGCTTACATTCCCATTCAGGAGATGTCAATCAATCGGATTGATGGTCCCGAAGAGGTACTACAGTCGAATGAAACGCGCGAGTTTTTCATTCTTGCGGACGAAAACGAGGATGGACAACTTACACTCTCCATTCGACGCATTGAGTATATGCGCGCTTGGGAGCGTGTGCGTCAACTTCAGGCGGAAGACGCAACGGTGCGCTCTGGCGTTTTTGCCACTAATCGAGGCGGGGCGCTTGTGCGGATTGAGGGCTTGCGCGGCTTTATTCCTGGCTCTCACATTAGCACCCGCAAACCGAAGGAAGATTTGGTTGGTGAGGATTTGCCGCTCAAGTTTTTAGAAGTCGATGAAGAACGTAATCGTTTGGTGTTGAGCCATCGTCGAGCGCTGGTTGAGCGTAAGATGAATCGTTTGGAAGTGGGCGAAGTGGTGATTGGTACCGTCCGTGGGATCAAGCCATACGGTGCCTTCATTGACATTGGCGGAGTCAGCGGTCTACTTCACATCTCCGAGATCTCCCACGATCACATTGATACGCCTCATAGTGTGTTTAATGTGAACGATGAGGTGAAGGTGATGATTATCGATCTGGACGCAGAGCGCGGTCGCATTTCACTCTCTACGAAGCAACTGGAGCCTGAACCAGGTGACATGGTGAAGAACCCTCAAGTGGTGTACGACAAAGCTGAGGAGATGGCGGCTAAATATCGCGAACAGGTGCTTGCTGCTCAGCAGCCGCAGCAAGCGATCGCAGACACAATTCCAGAGGCTGTTGAGTTAGAGGAGCCTCCATCTGCTGCCGAATAAGTTGGTTTTCTGGCTTTGAATCGTTGAAGGGCGAGTCGGTAACCATATCGATCGCCCTTGCTAGAGAGGGTAACGCCCTCTTTTTTTATGAGCAGTTTTTGTGAGCGAGCGTTTACCTGGAGCAGTGTCATTGGCAACGATTCAATGCGGTAGTGTGACCTTTCCGGCGATCCAAGCCGTTCTCTTTGACAAGGACGGTACTCTGGCAGATTCTCAAGCGTTTTTGCGGCGTTTAGGACAGAAGCGATCGCGCTTAATTGATGCCCAAATCCCGGGTGTGCAAGAACCGTTACTCATGGCCTTTGGTCTAGACGGGGATCAATTGAATCCAGCAGGGCTATTAGCCGTAGGGACACGCCTGGAAAACGAAATTGCAGCAGCAGCATACGTAGCCGAAACGGGGCGTGACTGGGTCGCATCGCTTGCCTTGGTGCGATCGGCATTTGTCGAAGCAGACCGAGTGTTTCAGCGCAAAGCAGACAGCACTCCGTTATTCGAGGGCGCACGCGAAGTCCTGAAAGCCCTGGCAACCGCTGGCATTAAAGTTGGCATCGTTTCTGCCGATACAACTGAAAACGTGAGCGATTTTGTGGCGCGTTATCAGCTTGAGGGGTTGGTTCAAGTCGCGCTAGGCATTGATCATGGTCCTGGTAAACCTGATCCAACCGTTTTTTTTCAAGCCTGCATGGCGTTAGACGTTTTACCGGAACGAGCACTAATGATCGGTGATTCGGCTGCTGACATGGAAATGGCGAAAGCGGCAAACGCAGGTGGCTGCGTAGCGGTCACCTGGGGTTGGACTCAAGCAGCTCAGCTAAAGCAAGCCGATGCGTCGATCGACAGCTTTTCAGACATCCAGCTTCTAGAGTAATTTAGAGCGTTCTGCCTCAATTGACTGACAAAAGTCCCAAAAAGCTGACTGCTCTGCTGCTTACCCGCCCGTAATTGAAAATCCGGGCTGACGGCATCAAACCCGTTGTAGGCTTTGCCTTCCCGAAGGGCAACAGGTTGAAACACTCTTGCTGTCCTCTTAAACGGACTTAGGAACAAGAATTTAATCACCTCGGCGTTTTCCGTAGGGGCGCACGGCTGTGCGCCCCTACCTACGAACAATTTGTCGGTTTTATTTAATCCACGATCCTTAGTTCTGTTGGTTCGCACTTCCACTGCGGGCAGAGCAGACTTCTGACCTTAGATGCTACTCAGCAAGGTGCCGTTTTCCTCTCAGGTTCAGATGCTATAATCTGCTGAACTTACTAGAAACTTTACGAGACTTGGCACAACTTTTATGAGTTGACTGTTTTTGGTCAGCTTATAGTCGTTCTATAGTTTTTCGCCAGAGAGGATTGACGCTTGTCCCGACGCTACCTTTTTACTTCTGAATCCGTTACTGAAGGTCACCCTGACAAAATCTGTGACCAAATCTCAGATACCATTTTAGACACCCTCCTGGCACAAGACCCCCAAAGTCGGGTTGCGGCCGAGGTTGTTGTCAACACTGGACTGGTGCTGATTACAGGTGAAATTAGCTCCAAGGCTAAGGTGAACTATATTGATCTTGCTCGGCAGAAAATTGCTGAAATCGGTTACTCTGGCACCGACAGTGGGTTTTCGGCACATAGCTGTGCTGTACTGGTAGCGCTGGACGCTCAATCACCTGACATCGCGCAGGGCGTTGACGCGGCTCACGAAACCCGTGAACAGGCTAGCGATGAAGAACTTGACCTGATTGGCGCTGGCGACCAGGGCATTATGTTTGGGTTTGCCTGTAATGAAACGCCGGAGTTGATGCCCCTGCCAATCTCATTGGCACATAGGGTTTCGCGTCGGTTGGCCACTGTTCGCAAGACGGGACAACTGCCTTATCTGCGTCCAGACGGTAAGACGCAGGTGACCGTTTTGTATGAAGACAATCGACCGATTGGGATTGACACGATTCTCGTCTCCACTCAGCACACGGCAACAATCGGCGACATCACAGACGAAGCCGCTGTCCAAGCAAAAATTAAAGAAGATTTGTGGTCTCTGGTTGTGCAGCCAGTGTTCATGGATATTGACGTGAAGCCCGATCGCGACACGCGCTTTCTGGTCAATCCTACAGGTAAGTTCGTCATCGGCGGTCCTCAGGGCGATTCAGGACTCACGGGACGGAAGATTATCGTTGATACTTACGGTGGCTATTCTCGACATGGCGGCGGCGCGTTTTCGGGCAAAGACCCCACAAAGGTCGATCGCAGCGCTGCCTATGCCAGTCGCCATGTAGCCAAAAATATAGTAGCGGCTGGTTTAGCTGACCGATGCGAAGTGCAGCTTAGCTATGCGATCGGCGTAGCGCGTCCAGTCAGCATTATGATCGACACGTTTGGTACGGGTAAGGTTAGCGACGATCGCCTGCTAGAGCTGATCAAAGAGCATTTTGAGCTGCGTCCTGCTGGTATCATTCAAGCCTTCAACCTGTGCCATCTGCCAGGAGAGCGCAACGGTCGCTTCTATCAAGATGTGGCAGCCTATGGTCATATGGGACGCACCGATCTAGATTTGCCCTGGGAACAACTTGACAAAGCACCACTGCTGCAAGCCGCTTTAACAGAATCCCTGTCGCTAAAGCATTAAACGCCAGTAGCGATTAAGCGGTTGATGTAAATAGGACTTTTTCTAGCGGCTGATCTCGTCAGCCGCTTTTTTTGGCAAGCTGCCTTCGTGTTTCAACCGCGATCGTCCTCTTCATTGCTTAGTAATGCTGTCTTAAGTCGTTAGTGAGACAATGCTTGGACGGTTTACCTGTACGAATTTAGGCAACGATTTCCTGGTAATGCTATTAGCGAATTGAATCATCGCTTTCGCGAGCATGCAATAGGGTATCAGTACAATAATAGTCAGATCGTTCGTATTGATTCAAGTTTCATTCATGGTGAGGTTGTTGTACAAGCGCTTAGCTTACTCTCTAATCAGCATTTCAAAGGTGCTGAGCAAGAATTCCGAAGTGCTCATAAGCACTACCGAAAAAAAGAGTATAAAGATGCAATTGTTGATGCACTGAATGCTTTTGAGAGCACTATGAAAACAATTTGTGATGAATGTGAATGGTCTTACTCCAAGATTGCTAGTGCTAAAGAACTAATTAATGTTGTGCTTGAAAAGGAGCTTGTTCCAAAGTATCTTCAAACTCATTTATCAGGCTTAAGGTCTGTCCTTGAAGCTGGTGTTCCCACTGTTCGTAATAAAACGTCTGGTCATGGTCAGGGGGCACAACCTGTAGATGTGCCCGAATACTTAGCTACTTGTGCCTTGCACCTTACTGCTGCGAATATCGTTTTACTCGTTGAGGCATATAACGCCAAATGAGGATAGAAAAAATAATTCATCGAAACATCGTTGAAGCATCAACTACAACCCTATTGCACACTAACCGTAATGGGATGAGCGTTAGGTTGAGGAATTTTTGCATCGGCTGAACGAGTGCGCTAGTCTTCAGTGCAGGCATTCTCTCCCATCATTTCGCACTGTAATCAATCATCACAATAAAACTAAGCTAGTCGAAGAAAAGGTTGATGTATCTGACGGTCGATCTTGATCAAAAGACGGACTCTAAATTGTGGAAGTGATCAAGCTGCCTTCTCAATCAGCCATATCCGACTCAATCTCAGACTATCCTAGAAAAGCTGATGTGACGAACCGTGATGCTGAATATTTCTCAACTGCTGGCAGACGAGCTTGACCTCAAACCTTTTCAGGTGAGCAACGCGCTCGAACTTTTTGCCGAAGGGTCAACTGTGCCATTCATTGCTCGCTACCGCAAAGAGCGCACGGGCGAGATGGATGAGACCCAGTTGCGGGATCTGTTCGATCGCTACACCTACCTGACCGAGTTAGAAGCTCGCAAAAAAGCGATATTGGAGTCGATCGTTCAGCAAGATAAGCTCACCCCCGAACTGGAAGCCAAAATTACGGCGTGTTTGCAAAAGAACGAACTCGAAGACCTTTATCTACCCTATCGTCCCAAGCGTCGCACTCGCGCCACGATCGCCCGCGAGAAAGGGCTGGAACCTCTGGCAGCCTTGATCAAAACGCTCAACGCGCCCAATGCTGCACCCGTCACGCTAACAACGGAAGCGGCAAAGTATGTATCTGAAGTAAAAGGGGTGGCGACAGCGGAAGAGGCATTGAAAGGTGCGTCCGACATTCTGGCAGAGGAAGTGGCGGAAAAGGCGAATCTCCGGGCGTATTTGCGCGAATACTTCATGACAGCGGGTGTTTTGACCTCCAGGGTGAAAGGCGACCATACTGAAGGTTCGACGAAGTTTGAGATGTATCGCAGCTATCAGGCAACCGTGAAGGCGATCGCGTCGCACAATCTGTTGGCGCTGTATCGGGGTGAAGACGAAGGTATTCTTGATGTCGAACTAACCTTCGATGAAGCTACGGTGCTGTCCTACCTTGAATCGCAGGAACTCCGAGCCAAACAGCGCGAAGTCCGCGATTTTTATCGAGAGATGCTCAAGGATGCGTTCCAGCGCTTGATGAAAAATTCGCTCATCACGGACGTGCGATCGGCGAAGAAAGTAGAAGCGGATATTGAGTCTATCAGTACCTTTGAGGCAAATTTGCGAGAACTGCTGCTGTCTGCTCCTGCTGGCATGAAGCCAACGCTGGCGATCGATCCCGGTTTTCGGACAGGTTGCAAAGTTGCCGTGCTCGACCAAACAGGCAAATTTCTGGAATACCAGGCTATTTTTCCGCATCAAGCAGCAGGACAGCGCGTGCAGGCAGGACGGACGCTTGCTACATTGATTGAGCGCTATCACGTGGAATTAATTGCGATCGGCAACGGGACGGCTGGACGCGAAACCGATGAGTTTGTTACGGAAGCCTTGCAATCGCTGGAGCGCAAGCCCGTTAAAGTGATGGTGAACGAGTCGGGCGCATCGATTTATTCTGCCAGTCCAGTGGCAATCGCCGAATTTCCTGACCAGGACATCACCGTGCGCGGTGCCATCAGCATTGGTCGTCGTCTGCAAGATCCATTGGCAGAACTAGTGAAAATCGATCCTAAGTCGATCGGCGTGGGGCAGTATCAGCATGATGTGGATCAGAAATTGCTGAAAAAGAAGCTGGATGAAACGGTGGAAAGCTGCGTCAACTACGTGGGCGTTGATCTCAACATGGCATCCAAAGAGCTGCTCACGTTTGTTTCGGGTATCACACCGACGATCGCCAACAACATCGTCGCCTATCGCAATGAACACGGTGTGTTTGGCGATCGCCGTCAGTTGCTCAAAGTCCCTAAACTGGGACCCAAAGCCTTTGAGCAAGCCGCTGGGTTCTTGCGGATTCGCGATGGCAAAAATCCGTTAGACAACACTGCCGTTCATCCCGAAAGTTACAAAGTGGTGGAAGCGATCGCCACTGACCTCAGCGTTCCGCTCACTCAGATTACGCAGGTTGCTGAGCGACTGAAAAAGACCGATTTGAAAAAGTACGTGACAGACGCGATCGGTGAACCGACGCTCCGAGACATTCTGGCTGAACTCGAAAAACCAGGACGCGATCCTCGTGCTGAATTCAAGTACGCCACCTTCAAAGAGGGCGTGAAGGAAATGTCTGATCTCACGGTGGGGATGCAGTTAGAAGGCGTTGTCACCAACGTGGCGAATTTCGGTGCCTTTGTGGATATCGGTGTCCATCAAGATGGATTGGTGCATGTTTCGCAACTTGCCGATCGCTTCGTCAGTGACCCCAAGCAAATTGTGAAGGTCGGTCAGGTCGTCAACGTGCGTGTACTGGAAGTGAACGAAAAGCTCAAGCGTATTAGCCTTTCCATGCGTGCTGATACGGCAGACGGACAAGAGCGCAGCCAGCCTCAAAGCCATTCCTCACAACCGAAACCCAATCCCTCTCAGCCAAAAGTCAATCCATCCCAACCTAAAATCAATCCATCTCAACCCAAAGCAACCACAGAGTCTAAACCTGCCACATTGGATGATCTAAAGGCAAAGTTTGGGAAGAAACGGTAAACTTCACACTTTAAAAACCGGGTTTCTAACAGTGCCCTGCATAATTAAGTGGCACAGGCTTCTAGTAGCATTGGGTGCAACCTGAAGCCATCTGCGGGACGTGATAGGCTTAGCGGCAGGTGATTAGTCGATGCAACCGATGCCTGTACAAACGAAAGCCCAAGTTTTGTCCCTTCTGCGGGAATATCAACAAGAGCTACAACGCCTCGGTGTTCGGCGTTGCGGTGTTTTCGGTTCGTTTGTACGAGACAATGCCATTCATGCCCAGAGCGATGTCGATATATTAGTTGCGTTCGATCCCGATCAAAAAACGTTTGACAATTTTATACACCTATCTTTCTTTCTAGAAGATCTTTTTGGCAGAACAGTTGACCTCATCACGATCGAATCATTAAGCCCTTATATTGGTCCGCACATTTTGAACGAGGTCGAGTATGTCTCCATCGGCTCGTGAGTATCTACAGCATATTCTCGACGAGACGACCTACATCATGACGAGTTCTATAGGGTTAAACAAAGAAGCATTTGTGCAAGATGAAACGCTGAAACGGGCTTATGTTAGAAGCCTTGAAATCATTGGAGAAGCCGTTAAACAGCTACCAGAGGCGTTGCGGCAAAAATATAGTGCAACTGAGTGGCGTGCTATAGCTGGGATGCGCGATCGGTTAATTCACAACTACTTTGGTGTTGATTACGACATCGTTTGGGATGTTGCAGCAAATAAAATTCCTGTGTTGGATGCTGAGATTAGGATCATTCTCAAGCAAGAACAGCCATAGGTCGAGACATAATTTGATGTTAAACTGCGACGTTGAGAAGATTACAGGTTGGGCGATCGAAGCTTGAACCTGAAGGCATCATGACACGGTATCAAGCATTAGAAACCATGCTTCTTAAAGAAACTCGGCATCTAGGTCAGCTTTGTTAAACCTCTAACCCTGGTAGCGTGACGCTAAAGGTTGTGCCCCCTTCAGCAGTGCTTTCAAGCGTCAGTTCGCCGCCATGTCGATCGACCGCTTGCTTGACAAGGGCTAACCCCAAACCAATACCAGGGATGTGAGCTGTTTTTTCCAGTCGATAGAACGGCTCGCACAGTTTAGCTTGCTGCTCTGAGGGAATATAAGTGCCTTCATTGTGAACGCTAATGCAGGTGCGATCGCGCTCACATTGGAGCAGCACGCGCACCGTAGCGCCTGGGGGCGAATACGTGACGGCATTCGAGAGTAAGCGATCGACCATTTGCTGGATCAGCGCATCATCTCCATAGACTGCATCACAG
This sequence comes from Leptolyngbya sp. ES-bin-22, assembly GCA_014380065.1. Classification (GTDB taxonomy): domain Bacteria; phylum Cyanobacteriota; class Cyanobacteriia; order Leptolyngbyales; family Leptolyngbyaceae; genus Stenomitos. The sequence goes on from JACMKO010000031.1 coordinate 22,346, forward strand.
GCTCCGTTGCTGCTAACTGTGATGGGATGGCGATCGTCGTCACGGGTCTGCTGCGCTTTGACACGCTCTGCACATAGGGTTTCTAAATTAAGCAGTGCAGGGTTAAGGGAGGCGGCATCGGCATACAGCATCACGTCGCTGATGAGGGCATTCATGCGCCAAACTGCCTGGTGAATGTGATCGAAATAGGTTTGCTGCTTGACCTCGATCGCACCATTCGCCTTGCTGAAGTGCACGAGCAGCTCTAGTGCTGTCAAAATAATGGTCATCGGGGTGCGCAACTCGTGAGAAACCACCTGAATAAAGTTAGAGCGCAGATCATCCAGTTCGGTTTGAGTTGCGGCGGCTTTTTGATCAGCCACTGCTTGCTTCAGTTCGGTGATGTCTCGCACCAGCCAGCGCCAGCCCGTCAGTTCGCCCTGAGCAGTGCGCATGGCTGACGTGGTGATGACCGCTGGAAACACTCCACCCTGACGCGACTTGAACCGAAAATCCCAATTCCGTTGCTGTGGGGCTGCCTCTAAGCGGCTGAAGTAGGTACGGAAGGCGCGCCGATCGGCGTCTGCAACCAAAATCACCAGGGGTTTGTTGACCAAAAACGCTTGCAGCATCCCAAATAAGCTTGCCGCTGAATGGTTGGCTTCCTGAATGACTCCGTTTACATCCGTAACCAGGTAGCCATCTGGGGCAAAGTCAAAGAGTTCTTGGTAGCGCTGCCGTTGGCTCTCAAGCGTCTGACGAGTCAGTAACACTTCCTCGTACTGCTGCTCGACTTCTTCTAAAACGACAGCCAGTTCTTCCATGACTGTCGAGAGTAGCTCTGGCTGATTGAGGAACTCTTCGGCATTATGTGCCAAAATTTCGATTCGGTGCTGAGCGTTGTGTAGCTTGCTGCCCATTGCTTCAATGTTGCTCATGCTGCCACCTCATCCATAATTAAAATCACCCCGTGACGCGCCTGATTAGCGTCAAGGAGGGGATTGCAAGTCACACGACAGCAAAACGATCGCCCCCGACGGTTCATAGCCTCGATCGTGGATTCTAGCTGATCGGCTCCAGCAATACAGCGACGGATCATTTCTCGCAGTTGGTCAACGGGCAAGCCAGTCTCCAGGGTAAAAAACGATTGTCCTGCCACTTCTTCAGTGCGTAGCCCCCACAGGTTCTCGGTTTGCTTATTCCAGCTCAGGATATTGAATTGATTGTCGATCACCACCACGCCTGCCTGAATGCTAGCAAGGATTGATTGCAGAAAGGCGTTTGCCTGGTTTGCCTCATCGGTTCGCTGGTGCAATTCTTCGTTGATGGCTTGCAGTTCTGCGTTGGTAGACTGGAGTTCTTCGTTCATGGTCTCCAGTTCTTCGTTGGTGGACTGGAGTTCTTCGTTGGTCGTTTCTAGCTCTTCGTTGGTGGACTGGAGTTCTTCGTTCGTCGTCTCCAACTCTTCATTACTAGACTGGAGTTCTTCGTTCGCCGTTTCTAGCTCCTGGCTCGATCGCTGGAGTTCGGCTTGCAGTGTGTGATGGTCGGTGACATCTGTAAACGTCATGCTCATACCCAGTCGATCGCCATTCTCTTGTAGCGGCGTGAACTGCACGTTTAAATACTGCACCGTACCATCAGGCAGGTAACGAGCAACGTCATTCACCGTCAGCGATCGTCCCTCGCTATGCGCCTGCTCTATACGAGACCGTAGCTCCAATGGGCGGTAGGAGAGTTCTAGGTTTTGCAGCGGATTACTAATGTCATGATCGGTCAGCCCAAAGAGCGATCGAGCAAGGGCGCTTGCCAGCACCAGATTGCCATCGTGATCCACGACAATTTGCACCGCTGGAATCGTATCAAACACCAGTTCCCGAAGCCTCATAGAGGCAGACAATTGGCTGTTCATGACGTCCTCGACCGTTTGAGCCGCGCCAAAAAAGCGATCGCGCGGGTTGAGCCTGGGCACTTTGGCAAAGATGCGGTGAGAGAGATTGATGGGCGTAAACAGGTCGGTATGGGTTAGCAGCATTTCTGCTTTGCCCAAAAAGATGACCCCTGTGTCGCTGAGGGCAAAGTGCAGGCGCGAGAGGATGCGAGACTGCGCCTCCGCATTAAAGTACATCAGCGTGTTGCGGCAGACCAGCAAATCCAGACGCGAAATGGGCGCATCTTGTACCAAATCATGGCGACCAAAAATCACCACCCGACGCAAATCTGCCCGAAAGGTATAGCGATCGCCGATCGACTCGAAGTAGCGCTCCTGAAACCCGGTTGGCAGTGGCTCTAGGTCGCGCTGGCTGTAAGTAGCGTGACGAGCCTGACTCAGCGCCTCCTCATCAACATCCGTCGCGTAGATTTTGACCCGCTGCCGAAACTCGCTGGCTCCCAGCATTTCGGTTAAGATCATCGCCAATGTGTACGCCTCTTCGCCCGACGCACAGCCCACACTCCAGATGCGAATCGGTTCCTTGGCTGACTTTGCCTTCAACAGTGGCGGCAACACATGCTCTTGCAAATAACTCCAGGCAGCAGTATCCCGAAAGAAACTGGTGACGTTGATTAAGACGGTGTTGAACAGGCTGACAAATTCCTCTGGATGCACTTCCAGATAATCGATGTAGTCTTCGTAAGACTCTACACCTCTGAGATGCATTTGCTTTTGCACACGCCGCTGAAAGCTCGATCGTTTGTAGCCTGAAAAGTCGAAGCCCCGCGATCGCTTCAGGTACTCCAGTAGCGATTCAAAAACACTGTCGTCGTCATGATGGCTCAAAATGCTTGAATTCTAAAGAGGATGGGTGAATGCTTACGTGAAGCGAACCAGCAAGAGCATTAAGACTTTTTGCATCAGCGGTCAGTCGATCGCTGTCTCCCCGATACAACAACTGAAGGTAAAAGCCTGTCCCTGGAGACTGTGATGCCCTCACCGTAGTATCGATTCACGATCCCATATAGGAAGCTCACATCAAATAACAATGAGATACGTATTGTTATGATTCTCTACATCTAATCACATAAGCAGTAGCAGCAACTCAGGATGTCTAAGAAGTAGTCGTCAGCCGCATCTTTTAAGATATCCTCTGAGGTGCAGCTAAGGATTAGTCTCGACCAGGGCGATGAGTTTAGTTGAGATTTCAGCCAGCGGCAGCACAAAATCAACCATACCCGTGCGAATCGCCGCCTCAGGCATACTAAAAAACTGCGCGGTTGCTTGATCTTGAGCAATCACAAGCCCGCCCTGCTGTTTAATTGCTTGAATGCCCGTTGAGCCATCCTTCCCCGTGCCTGTGAGCACAACCGCGATCGCTCGCTTCCCATAGCTAGCAGCTACAGACTCAAACAGACTATCGGCAGATGGACGCACAAACCGTACCCGCGCCGACTGGGTGAGATTGAAGGTGCCGTCTGGCTTAACTAGCGTGTGGTAATTGGGTGGTGCAATGTAGATGACACCAGGGCAGAGGCGATCGCCCTGCTGGGCTGCCTGCACGGGTAGCACCGTCCGTCGAGCGAGAATATCGACCATCAGCGATCGATGATTGGGGGCAAGATGCTGCACGACTACAGTAGCGGCGGGGAAGCCAGCAGGTAGCCCCGAAAGTACCTGACTCAAAGCGTTAAGCCCTCCGGCTGAAGCTGCTAACGCCACTAGCTCAAACGCAGGTTGCTTGAGGCGATCGACTGCCTCATGGGAACGACTGGTTTCGTCAGCAGTGGAAGCATTCACAGGTGCTCACTCGACCCGTTGCAGGGGCGTTAGTTTGGGATCAACAATTTTCTGACCCATGCCTGTAAATTTGATGGCGAGGCAGATTTTGTTGCCTGCCCCAAAAATGTGCGTCACCTGACCATTGCCAAAAGCTTTATGCACCACGCGATCGCCCACTGTCCAATCGTCCTCATGAGTATCGGGCAGTGAGGCAGTTTCAGAGGGCGTGCGGGCAGAAGCGGTAGTGCCTTTTGTCCAGCGCGTGGGAATAGCAGTGGCAACGTTAGTTTGCAGCATTTCACGGGGCAGCTCTGCCAAGAAGAGCGATGGGCTGGCAGGTTCGCGATTGCCGTATAGCCGCCGTTCGCGCGCATACGAAACAAACAACCGCTCTTGAGCACGGGTGATGCCCACATAGCAAAGGCGGCGTTCTTCTTCCAGGGCAGCAGGGTCTTCGAGCGATCGAAAGTTGGGAAACAGCCCTTGCTCCAGCCCGACTAGAAACACGACTGGAAACTCCAGCCCCTTCGACGAGTGCAGCGTCATCAATGAGACTCGTGTGACTTCCTCTTCCAAATTATCCAGGTCAGACGACAGCGACGCGCTAGACAGAAACCCAATCAGGCTGGGATCATCCGTATTCTGCTCCTCGAATTGAAGCACCGCGTTGTAGAGTTCGCCCACATTCTGCACACGTTCTTCGGCTTCGTCAGTGCTCTGCGTTTTCAAGTCCTGCACATAGCCCGAATCTTCCATGATGCCCTGGACGATTTCGTTGGCGGGCAGCGTGTCCAATTGCGATCGCCACTTTTGGATCATGTGCGCGAAGCTCAGCACACCTTTAGAAGAACGCCCCGCCAACGTTTTGACCGAGGTATCGTCAATCAAAATTTCCCACAGGGGCACGTCAAGCTCCTGCGAGGCTTTCACCAGCGAATCGATCGTCGCTTTACCAATGCCGCGTCGAGGGGTATTGATCACGCGCAGCAGGCTCACGGTATCGGCAGGGTTGGCGATCGCCCTTAGGTAGCCCAGCACGTCCTTAATTTCCTTGCGATCGTAGAAGCGCAAGCCGCCCACAATTTTGTACGGCACATCATGACGCACCAGCACTTCTTCAAACGCACGGGATTGGGCGTTGGTGCGGTAGAGAATGGCAAATTTACCCCAGTGCAGTTCGGGGTACTTCGTCTCCATCGTGCGGATTTGCTGCACGACAAATTCTGCTTCAGCCACTTCATCATCCGCGCGATAGCAGAAGATAGCTTCACCCGCCCCGCGCGTGGGCTTTAGCACTTTGTCAATGCGCTCAGTGTTGTTTTCAATCAGGTGATTGGCAACTTCGAGGATATTTTCGGTCGATCGGTAGTTCTCCTCTAGCTTGACCATCGTGCGCGTGTCGTCATCGGGCAGGCGATCGCCAAAGTCTTTCTGAAAGCCCATCAAAATGGTGAAGTCTGCTGCCCGGAAAGAGTAAATGGACTGATCCGCATCGCCTACCACGAAAACCGATCGATACTCCCAGTTGTCAAAGGTCTTCGTATCGTCACTATTGGTCACCAGCAGACGAATGAGATCGTACTGAGTCCGGTTTGTGTCCTGGTATTCGTCTACGAGAATGTGCCGAAAGCGGTTGTGCCAGTAGGTTCGTACCTGCTCATTTTGGCGAAACAAGCGCACGGGCATCAAAATCAGGTCGTCAAAATCCAGCGCGTTATTCGCCACCAGCGCATCCTGGTACATGGCGTAAACATTTGCAATCACACGACCGCGATAGTTTTGCTGCTCTCGCTCTAGATCCTGTGGCGACCAGCTCTGGTTCTTGGCGTTGCTGATGGCGAAGCGGACGGAGCGGGGATCAAACTTTTTGTCGTCCAGATTCAGCTTGTTCGTCACAATGTCTTTCACCAGACTTTGCGCGTCCGACTCATCAAAGATCGAAAAGTTGCGCTTCCAGCTCCGCCCTTTATCATCCTCAAACTTTTCGATATCGAACCGCAGAATCCGTGAGCAGAGCGCATGGAACGTGCCAATCCACAGCTCTTTGGTAATAGTCTTGTAGATTTTTGCTTTTAGCTTTGTTTGCTCGTAGGCTGGCAGCGAATCCAGCGGTTTACCAAACTGGCTGTACGCCTCGCGATCGGCAAACAGCTTTTCGATCCGCTCTTTCATTTCTCTGGCAGCCTTGTTGGTAAAGGTAACTGCCAGAATATTCTCCGGGTCAACGTGATGGGTCAACACCAGGTTGGCAATGCGAAAGGTCAACGCTCGCGTTTTGCCAGAGCCTGCCCCCGCTACAACCAGCAAGGGACCGCAGTAGTGCTCTACCGCCTGTCGCTGCGAAGGATTAAGATGTGCGAGAAATTCTGTCGTTTGTGTCATGAAGTGGGGCGATCGAGGAGCAATTGGCAGAGATGTTGCTCTTCTAAAGCGTATCGCATCCAACGGCAATCCCGTTAGCAGGATCAGGGACAGTCGCGTGGGGACGTTCTAAGTTGCTTCGAGATCTTGCTTTCTGTTTTGGGCTTTTGCTTCCTGCTTTTGAGCGTTTGCTTTCTGCTTGCGGGGTTTTGCTTCCTGGTTTTGAGCTTCTGCTTTCTGTCTGCTCCCGCTCAAATGTATTAAATCGAATGGAAGCCTACAGCTAGGAACGGTATCATCAACAAATAACACCCTGCTTGTGTTCAATTCGGTCTAGCCTGAGGGCATTCTGCGACTTTGTTTACTCCGTCTTATGTGTTGATGGCTTCAGATATAGGTCCGCTCCTGGGAGACGTTCGGGTGGATCTGGCAGCGCTGGTGCTCATGCTGCTGCTCTCTGCTTTTTTCTCTGGTTCTGAAACGACCATCACGGCGTTAGATAACTTGAAGCTGAAGGCGTTGATCAAAGAGCAGGGCGATCCCAGCCGCCTCTTTACGCTGGTGCTCAACAATCGGCGGCGGTTTATTACCACGCTGCTAGTCGGTAACACGCTAGTCAACAACTTTTCCGCCATCCTGACGAGTAACTTGTTTAGCCTGTGGTTTGGCAACCAGGCGATCGGGCTTGCCACCTTTGTTGTCACCTTTTTGACGCTCACGTTCGGCGAAATTGTGCCGAAGTCACTGGCAATCAACAACGTCATGCCGATCTTCACGCTGGTGGTGCAGCCGATTTACTGGCTGTCCAGGTTTTTGTCGCTGCTGGGCGTGATTCAACTCTTTGAGAAGATTACGCAGGGTGCCATTCGCACCTTTCAGAGTGAAGTCGTACAGCAGGGCGAATCGCTGCAAGATCTGGAGCTAATGATTGAAATTTTGGGCGGCAAAGGACAGCTTGATCTAGACCAGCATCAGATGTTGAACAAAGCACTGATGCTTGATCGCCTGAGTGTCAGAGAAGTTGTTAAACCGCGCATTGCCATGCGAACCATTTCGCGAGAGGCGACGCTGCAAGATCTGGTAGCGCTGTGTCTGGAAACGGGCTATTCACGCATTCCCGTGCAGGAAGAGTCGAAAGATGAGATCGTTGGCATTGTCAACCTCAAACGCGCGTTGCAACAGTTGAATCAACTTCGCCAGGAAGGGCAGCCCAACGGTTCCGTGACGCTGGCGATGGACCCACCCTTCTATGTGCCCGACACTAAGCGCGTCGCTGACATGCTGAAGGAAATGCTGCAACAACGCCTGCATATCGCGATCGTGGTAGACGAGTACGGTGGCACCGTTGGACTGGTCACGCTAGAAGACATTCTGGAGGAGCTTGTCGGCGAAATCTACGATGAGAGCGACTTTCCGAATCGGGTTGGTCTTACCCGCAAGGCACCAGCGACCAATCGAGAGCGCCTCGGTCGCGTATCGTCGTGAGATAGGCAATTTTGTAGGGGCATGGCAATGCCATGCCCCTACCCAGCGTTTGATCCGTAGCGATCGTTCTTCAAGTCGGTATAACAACCTGCCTTACAAGTTTTGACCATGCAACCGCGACTTTAGTTGCCCAAAGCAGCCTTCTTACGCCGCCATGAACTGGCTGAGTTCTTGGGGCGCGAGATGCGGGTGAACCACAGCACCATCTCTGAACCAGATCACCCGATTGGTACGACGAGCCACATCTGCTTCATGCGTCACCATCACGACGGTCATACCGCTGGCGTTCAGTTCCGTAAAGATGTTGAGAATCTCCACTGTGGTGTGCGAATCCAGCGCACCCGTTGGCTCATCTGCCAGCAGCACAACAGGACGATTAACGATCGCCCGTGCAATGGCAACCCGCTGCTGTTGTCCACCCGATAGCTGAAACGGTTTGTTGTTCATACGGTTTGCCAACCCGACGCGAGTCAGCGCTTCCACCGCTCGATCGCGCCGCTCTCGATCGGGCACACTGGCATACACCATCGGCAGCATCACGTTTTCGATCGCCGAGAGCTGCGGCAACAAATGGAACTGCTGAAACACAAACCCCAATTTGCGGTTCCGCACATGAGCCAGCGTTGTATCGTCCAACTGAGCGACATCTTCACCATCCAGGTAGTACTGTCCACGTGTGGGGCGATCGAGGCAACCAATCACATTCATCATCGTGGATTTACCCGAACCAGACGCACCCATAATGGCGCAATACTCGCCCTGCTCGACCACCAAATCAACGCCTGCCAGCGCCTGCACCTCTGTTTCACCAGCACCGTAGATTTTGTAAATGTCTTCAAGGCGAATGATGGTGGAGGTGGGCATGGGGGGAGAAGAAAGGATAAAGGATGAAGGATAAAAGATAAAAGTTTTGAGTTTTGGGTTTTGAGTTTTGAGTGAGGGATGAAGTGTGGAGAGAGTTTTGAGTTTGGGTTTGGGTTTCTGCTCTACTCCCATTTCTAACAACTAAAAACTAAAAACGCCTTCAGCCTTTAGCCTTCATCCTTTATCCTTTCCCCTACGTGCTTCTCAGCGCCACGATCGGGTCGAGTTTTGCCGCCTGTCTGGCAGGCACCACACCGAAGAATAGACCGATACCACCGGAGACACCGACTGCAAGGGCGATCGCAATCGGTGAAACGCTGGCTTTGAGGGGAGTGATGGCACCGACAGCGAGAATGCCGCCAACGCCAATCATTGTGCCGAGTAGCCCGCCAGCCGCCGAGAGAATGACGGCTTCAATCATGAACTGGATCAGGATGTCTTGTTGGGAGGCACCAATCGCCTTGCGTAAGCCAATTTCTTGGGTACGTTCCGTAACAGACACCAGCATGATGTTCATAATGCCAATGCCGCCGACCAGAAGGGAGATGCCTGCGATCGCCGCCAGCATTGCCGTCAAACCACCCGTAATGGTGTCCACGATCGTCAGTACGTCTTTCTGAGTCTGCACCTGAAAGTCATCGTTATCCACAATCTTGTGCCGCAAGCGCAGCAGGTTTGCGATTTGAAACTCGGCGGCGCGAATCGTGCTCTCGCTTTTGGCGGAAATTGAGATGGTGCTCACGTCCAAACCATAGGGAGAGGTGCGTCCAGTGAGACGATAGGCGTGCGTTGTGATCGGGATGTAGGCAGTATTATCCTGGTTGCTCCCCAAAAACGACCCTTTTGCCTGCAAAACGCCAATCACCTGAAAGCTGTTGCCCTTAAGGCGAACCTGCTGACCGATGGGATCGCTATTGCCAAAGAAACGTGTCGCTAGATCTGCACCGAGGGCAACAACCTGGGTGTCACGCTTCACGTCTTGATCGCTGAGGAAGCGTCCTTTTGCCATATCAAAACTCCGCACAGAGAGAAACTCTGGCGTGGTGCCAACCACCGAAGCACTGGTGTTGAGATTTTTATAGACGATCGTCATCACGCTCTGACGCTGCGGCGCAACTTCTTTAATGGAAGGCACTTGCACCGCGATCGCCTTGGCATCTTCCAACACGAGCGTTCTAGGTACGTCAGACGTGCGGCTACGGCCTTCAGGGTTTCCTGGCGAAACAAACAGCACGTTCGGTCCCAAGGATTCAAACTGCTCGGATGCCAGCTTTTGGGCACCCTGTCCAATACCAACCATTGCGATGACGGACGCATTGCCAATTACAATACCCAGCATCGTTAGCGCACTGCGTAATTTGTTTGCGGTTAGCGTTTTAACCGCCATCTTGCCACTTTCAAGTAAGTCCATTGGGGGAAAAGCTAAAGGATGAAGGCTAAAGGCTGAATTTTTATCTTTGAGGAAAGGGAGGGACGGCTAAAAGCTAAAGGACAAATGATAAGTTTTAGCCTTTAGCCTTAGCCTTCAGACTTACTTCTGATTCACTCCTTTCGTAATGTTTTCCAGTTTCAAACCTTCGGGCAGTTCGACAAACACCTGAGTGCCTGTTTGAATGCCGCTTAAGATTTGAGTTTCGTTGCCGATCGTGGCACCCACCACCACTAGCTGGAATTTGGGTTTGCTTTGGGCATCAGGAACAAGCACGCCCGTTTGCCCTTTATCGGTGACGATCGCCACGGTGGGTACAATCAATGCCTGTTTGAGCTGCTTGCCTAGAAACGTGAGGTCAATGTCCTTCATGCCCGATCGCAGCAGGTCTTTGCCCGTATTCAGCCCCACCCAGACTGCAAACGTAACGACCCCTTTTTGCGTCGCGTCTTCTTCTTCAGCCTTGGGGGAAATCCGTTGCACAACGCCCTTAAAGGTCTGTTCTGGGTAGGCACCTGCCCGAATTTCAACCGTTTGCCCCAATCTAATTTGAGAGATGTCCACCTCTGGCACTTTGGCTTTCACCTCCAGGTCGCTGGCAAGGTTGGCAACATAGGTCGCTGAGGAGGTGCTGGAGGCAAAGCTAGTGGGTGCGACGAAGGCACCGGCTTCTGCGCCCGTTTGGGTGATCACACCGTCAAAGGGAGCACGAATGACTGCATCTTCTAGCTGTACGTCAATCTTATTAAGGCTTGCCTGAGCCGCCTGTACTTGCGCCGCTGCCTGTTCCACGTCCTGAATGCGGGAGCCATTTTTCTGTTGGTTAAGCTGTTGCAAGAAGTTATTGTAACCAGCTTTTGCCTGCGCCAGATTGGCTCTGGCACTCTGCTCTTCATTCAGTACTTCGTCGAGCTTATCGCGGCTAATGGCACCGTCTGTGGAAAGCGCACGGTTGCGCTGCGATCGCTGCAATGCCAGCTCCAGCCGAGTTTGTGCAGAAGCGATTTGTGCCTTTGCCTGAGTTGCGCTTGCCTGTGCCTGGGCGATCGCTTCAGGACGATTGCCTGCCCGTAATAGCGATAGGTTTGCTTGCGCTTTCGCGAGTTCTGCCTGTGCTTGGGCGCGATCGGCTTGCAGTTCTCTGGTTTCCATCCGGGCGACGATTTGACCCTGCTTGACGCGATCGCCTCGTTGCACCGTTAGCGCTTCGAGCCGTCCTGCCGTTTTCGGATTCAGGTTTAGTTCTTTCACTGGCTGCACTTCACCGCTAGCCGTGATAATCGTTGCCGTATCTTTTGTTTGCACAGGTACAGTCAGTTGACTAAGCGGTTGCTTTGGAGTCGTGCGAAGCAGCGGTACTGTCACTGCCGTAACGCCAACAAATCCGGCTGCTAACAGCCCGATCATCCAAGGATTTGTCTTGGTTACTTTGCCAACAAAGGGGAGTTGCATGGGAGGCACGATGGTTAGAGAGTAGTGCGTGGATTGAAACGTAGCCAGTTAAGCTTGTGGTCTGTGAAAAGAAAGATATCAACGCATGACCCATTAACTGAGTCGTGCTGGCTCATCGACTGCTGCTTGTACGCCTTGAGGCTGCCGCCGCTCCCAGCGTTCCATCATCAGCGGTAGTTCTTGTTCCAAGAAAGCATGAACACCCTGCATTTCTTCTAGCCGTTGACGTAGGTGTGGAGTATTGCTGTCAATCAGCGTCAGTCCCTGCTCAGCAATCTCGCGAAACGTCTTAATTTGCGTAATGCGTTGCTTTGTTAGCTCAGCCCAGGCATTGGGTTTAATACGAAAGTAATCTCGACGCTGACCGGGAAGGCTGGTGCGTTCGATTAAACCGATTTGCATGAGCAGGCGCGTCATGGTACTGATCGAACCTTTGCTCGCTTGCAGCACCTCTGCCAGCTCACTGGGTGATTGATGCGGTGGGTTAGAAATCAACAGCCAGCCCAGAATGCGCCCTGCCATACGCGGCAAGCCAACCAGCTCAAACGAGAGTCCGACCGTTTCGATAAATTGCTGGTGTTCGAGCTGTGCAGTCGGCTTCATCAAGATTGAGTCAGGCTTCAGCGGGAATGTTGCACTCATGGCTACAAACTAACACAATTAGTTTAGTCATTACTGAACTAAGGGAATATTCTAAAAGGCTCAGACCGTTCTGTTTGCTCTGTTACACATTGTCGGTACTAAGGGCATCTTTCCCTATTAGTCGTGCTTTCAGCGTTGTCTAGTCGCTTTCAGCCGATCGTGTTTGGGTATGATAGATACGTTCGTCTTGCTGCCTGCCGATCGCCCATGTTAAGACTGAGTTCTTAACGTTAAATGCCTCCTTCATGGAAGCATTTGACTCCATGCATCGCAGGCTCAAATACCCGTTCGTATGCTTTTTTTGTAAACATTGCGCAAACCTTTCGGATTAGTCCACGGCTTCGATGCATTCAGTACAATATGCTGACCGATGCAATCGTGCGCTCAGACCGAGTTTAAAGCCTATGAGTTCTTTGCCTGATCGCTCCCTCCAATCCTCCAAGCCTCCCTTGCCCGACGAAACCACATCCAGACCAGAACAGCCCTCCGCTGTGTCTGACTCAACGACAACGGATGCATCCCCAGCGAAAGAAGCCGCACTCGATCGCTCTGCGGCTTCAACGGCTGAAGGTGCCGCTGCGGTTGAAGCAGCGCCCTTGGTGCCCAAGCGGCCACTGATGCGTCCTGTCAGCCGCCCTCAGCCACCGCCGCCTGTTGCCCAGACGCTGGTTGCCCAGACACCGATTGCCCAGACACCGATTGTGCAAACACCTCTAGAGGTAGTGTCTAAGCCGCCGAAGCCTGAGATCGTGTCGCCGCCAACAACAGAGAGTAGTCCTGTAGAGACCTCTGAGGCTGCTGGCGGTCAAGCGTTGATTCGGCAACAGCCCATTCCACCGCCGAGTGAACCCAAGCAATACCGGGCGATCGGTCTCGTTCGGGGTCGGTATACGCCGTCTGACGAGCAGTTTACTCGTGGTGCCATGCTTACCAGCGAGGGGACTGAAGTCGAAGCCGTGCTGCTTGGGCGGGTGATGAGCCTGGTGCGGAATCACCTGGATCTCGAACAACAGCACCTGTGGGTTGTGTACCCCCGCACTCGTGAGATGCGGCAGGATCTGCACGTGCAAATTGTGGGCGTGTGGGAACCAGAAAAGTTGAACAAAAACGCTGAGGATGCCACTGACGATGCCGCCGAATCAGACGCATCGCTGGAGCCAACCGCACCTGTAGAAGCGCCGCCCAACCCTACGCCTGATGATTCAGGGTTTGACGAAAACTACTTCTCGATTCGAGGTGAGGTGGTATTTTACTCCGCTGAAGAGGAGCAGATTGTCGTCAAAATTCAACAGGCTCCCCGCAAAACAGCCGATCGCGAAAAAGCATTTAAGCTCCGGCTGGATGGCACCTTGAATAGCCCCAAAGCGTTAGGCTACTTCTGGGATTTGCAGGTTGAGAGGCGTAATGCGGCTCTGGTAGTTACAAGTGGTACGGCGATCGGGCTAGTCCCTCCCAAGAAGAAGACCGCGACGGCTGGGTTCAAACGAGGGGGCGATCGCCGTCCACCCCAGCGTAAAGCACATTCTGCTGGTGCCAGAAGCGCTGCACCAACGGGAGCACCCCGCCGCGAACCCCTGCCTAAACCAGTCAAGCGGGCTGAGCCAGCAGGCGAAGGTTAGTAAAGTCGGGGCTTTAGGGCTGATTCTAAAGCCCCATACTCATACTTAGGAACAAGAATTTAATCACCTCGGCGTTTTCCGTAGAGGCGCACGGCTGTGCGCCTCTACCTACGAACAATTTGTCGGTTTTATTTAATCCACGATCCTTAGTCGATCGCAATCTGTGAACCCCACGCATCCTGCGGTCGAAACAGTCGATCGGCAGGAATCGGTGCCACAAACTCTGTCAATGTAAATGTTCCGGCTTCGATCCACTGCTTCAGCTCCACTGCCACCTGACGCGAGAGAAAGAGGCTGGCAAGTGGAGCCACCCTGACGCTTTTGCCGTCGATCGTCATGCGTCCCGATTTAAGTTGAGCATAGCTGACTAGCCCAAACGTAGGGCGTACGCGTCGAGGAATCGAAAAGTCCACCACAGGCGCGACCAAATCTTGATCCTGCACCGCACACCGTGCCACAACTTCCTCATGCAAAACTGGCAGAGGCACCCCAACCCCTAACATCAGTGAGGGACCGTAGCTTTTGAAGTAGCAACCCCGTACCCAACGGGCATCCATTTGTTTCGCATCGCCAATCAGCGCGAGGGTTGCAGCGGGACCGATTGGTGTACGGTTCGGTAGCCGCCGCTGTAACGGAAAGTGTTGAGTGCCTTCCCATGCCACATACCCAATCCCGCCGCCTAGAAAGATGCGAGTGCCGATCCCCACAAGTTGCAGGTCTGGATCATTGAGGAGAGGCGAAATCGCTCCAGGGTTGGAATAAACTGCGTTACCCAAACGGGGCTGAAGTGAACCCAGATAGGTAAATAGCGGGCGATCGCCTCCATTCACTCCCACGATAAAGTTCTGATAGAGATTCCGTGGATTGAAGAGGTAAAACTGATTGATGGTATCGCGTGTAATCGTCGTCTCAAACGAGCTACGCGGGTAGCAGTCGGTGACCTGTCCTAGCGCTCGAAGATGCACAGGTTTACCTGCGATCAAGTCTTCAATCACATAGCCACCGCCCTTCTCACGCGTCTCTTCACCGTCGGCAGCTTCACCCACCTGCGTGGCACCCAGGTACAGATCGACTGCCCCAAAACCCGCATAGGCAGGCACGCCATCCAGCCAGCATTGACGAATTTTAATCGGCGGATCGGTATGTCCCAAATTGAGGATGGCTCCAGACGACTCCATCGGCTCAAAGGTGCCCGTCGTAATCACATCGACTGTCTTTGCTGCTTGCGTCACGCCAAGTTCAGCCACACGCGCCTTCAGTTCTTCGATCGTCCAGACAACGGCTCGTTGCTGACTAATCTTGTCGTTAATCTCGGCAATAGTTCGCATAGGGTTAGCACTGTCTTGCTGCTACACCCTACACCCTACACCCCCAACCCTACTCCCTCATACGTTGAGCTAGCGTTGGAGCACGCCCACTCAGCCCAGTCATCAGCATCAGGGCAATACGTTTAGCGGGATGGACTGTTCTCAACGTCCACAAACCCAGCCGACGTAGCACCACCAGCGGCAAGATGCTGTTTGAGAACATTCGATTCAGGACATCGGTGAAGCCCAAAATGATAAAGCTCTCCAGCCTACGCCAGCGATCGTATGCCTTGAGCACCCGCAGTGCCCCAATGTCTTTGCCATGCTGGTGAGCCGCCTGGAGTATTTGCGCCAGTGCTGCGGCATCGCGAATGCCCAGGTTTACGCCTTGCCCGCCGACGGGGTGACAGCAGTGAGCCGCATCGCCAAGTAGCGCCAAACGAGGGAGCACATAGCAATCGCTCTGCATGAGCTGCGTGGGGAAAACATAACGCTCTCCCACCAACTCCAAGGCACCCATTTGAGCACCATAGCGCTGGGTGAGTGCCGCCAGAAAGGCGGCATCGTCTAACGCCATCATTGCCTCTGCTTCGGCTTTGGGAGCCGTCCAGACAATGCGGCAGAGATTATTGGGCAAAGGCAGAATGGCGAAGGGGCCATCGGGCTGAAAGCGCTCATACGCAATGTTATGGTGTGGCTTTTCTGGCTTAATGAACGCAACGATGCAAGCCTGCCAGTACTGCCAGCCGCGAGTGCGAATGCCTGCCTGCTGTCGCAGGGTCGATCGCGAGCCGTCTGCTGCCACCAATAGACGAGTTTGCAACTGCTTGATGACTCCATCCTGAAGCACTTCCAGCACGACACCATCGTCCTGAGCGATCGTCTTAACCAATATCGCCGGACAAAGATACGTCACATTCGGACATTCGCTTAACTGGTGTTGCAGTGCCTCCAACAGCACTCGATGCTCTGCTACATAGCCCAAAACGTCGGTGTCCAGGTCTTTTTGCACAAACGTTACGGTTGTGGCATAGTCCGCATCCGAGAGGTGAATTTGCTCAATCGGGTTTACGCCAGGACGCATCTCATCCCAAACACCAATGCCCTCAAAAATACGGCTAGACAGCAGGTTGATGTGATATGCCTGCCCTCTAACAACTGCATTAGACTGGGGTTTCGCCTCAAGCAGCGCCACCTGCAAACCAGAGTCTTTCAACGCGCAGGCTAACGTTGCGCCCACTAAACCACCACCAACAATGACCACATCATAATCAAGGCGTTTATCGGCATCACTCCAACGCTGCACAGCGGGAGCCTGGAAGTTTAAGGATGCGATCGCGTCGAGCTGCTCCAGCGTCATCTTAGAAAAAGGATAAAGAGCTTAAGGCTTCGTTACATTCCCCTATTGTGACGTGAATCAAGGCTGCGAGCAAGCTAAGCGTCTTGTGATCATAGCCAGCGACCAGTTTTTAAGCCAAGGGACGGTCGCAGTCCTTCTAATGTGGCTCGGCTACTACCGCTCACTCATGCTTTTAACCGTTTTTCTAGCTTAGAAACTCGGTCTTCCAACGCATTCAGCCGCTCTTTAGCTTCGATCGCCAGGGTTGCCAGTCGATCAATAATTTGGGGATCGGTGGGATCAGTCAGGCTACGGGGTGTTCTGCTTGGAGTGGGACGTGGGCTAGAAGGGCTTTGGCGACTGAGCTGAGCGACCTGAGAACGAAGTTGATTGACTTGCGATCGCAGCTCAAAAATGTCGGCTTGCAGGTTAGATGCCGACTGAGCAGACGTGCGCCCCTGCAAGAGCAAAAACGTCAGGAGCGCAGTGACGAGAATTAACCCCAAACGGCGTAACATTTCGACCTCACGTTGCATCGCCAGCAAACAAAGTGCGAATAAATGTCCAAAATGCCCAAACAAACACAGAAACGAGCGTGAAGAGCATCAACATTGCCAGTGCTGAAAAGGGAGCCACGACAGCCATCAGCAACAGCACGAGAATTAACAGTGTCCAAAGAGGGCTTTTCATCTTGATCTTGCTTAATCTTTCGTCTTGATCTTAACGATCAATGCGGTGCAAGCCCTCTAGCGCTGGCAGGATGATTGAACGCAACATGCCTATTTAGCTGTGGTTGCGTCAGTCACCGTCAAATTATTGACCAGCGTGGGGTAAGGCAATGTTGCAGCCACTAGCCCGACAACAGCAAAGCAAAGCAATATAGGAAAAAGTTTCGGTTGAGATAAGTTCATGATCTGAAGGGGAAACACGAGGGAAGTTTATGTACTCTGGCGATCGATCGTCGGCTTCAACCGCCTCTAAAACTAGATGCAGCGCTCTTAATCTGTAGATGTCTACACAGAGAACAGGTGCGATTACGTACGTAGAATTGACCAAAGCTCGCTCACAGTCACATGAAGAAGCGTTCAACGTATACGCTGCTATTTAAACTCTAGAGATCAGCAAAAAAGCTTAGATAAAATTCAAGCCTGAAGCAGCTTTACGCCGAGAATTCAGTATCCGCTCGTTCTGCCTGCCACATCTGACAGCTTGTGCCAGTTTGCTAAGTATTTGTACCAGTACCCGTAGAAACCGCGATCGCTAAACTCAGTGTCTTTACACAATTGCTTTTAGCCCTTGCACCAACCGTTCAATGCCTGAGATCGCAGTCTCCGGTTGGAGAGCACCATACGCCACGCGCAAATAGCAGCCTTCTAGACCAAAGGTTGTACCTGGAATGGCAGCAACGCCATGCTCCACAATGAGTCGTTCTACCAGTTCTAGGGCACTGAGTTGGGTATGGACGTTGAGCAGCACGTAAAATGCGCCGTCGCTGGGTGGCACTGTGCAACGATCGCTAACCGCACTTAACGCTTGAAGCAGTTGTTGGCGCACTGTTGCGATCGTCCCTAGCTTCTCCTGGCAGTAGCCAACGCCAGCCTGCAATGCTCCCAGCGCGGCGTATTGAGAGATTACGGCTGGACAAATCACGTTTGTATCCTGAATTTTCATCACGGCTGCCATGAGGTGCGTGGGAATAACCATGTAACCAATACGCCAACTGGCAAAGCCATATGCTTTTGAGAGTGAATAGAGCGAAATAGTGTGACCACTACTGTCCCCAATCGACCCTGGTGAGAAATGTTGGGCACCCTCGTAGGTGAAGTACTCGTACGCCTCATCATGGATGTGATAGATGCCTCGATCGCGGCAAAGGGCGTTCACTTGCCGTAGGGCTACCTCTGGATAGACGGCTCCAGTGGGGTTATTGGGCGAGATGGTGACGATCGCGCGTGTGCGATCGGTCATGGCTTGCGCGATCGCCTCAGGACGCAACTGATACTGCTCATCCGTCGCCACGAGGATGGGACGACAGCCTGCGATCGTCACTGCCATTTCGTGATTGAAGTAGTAAGGCGTTTGTAGAATGATTTCATCGCCAGGACTGGTCATCGCCAGCACCGCATTCAAGAAGCCCATATTGCTTCCAGCCGTGACGACAACCTGACGGTGCGGATCGATCGCGATTCCGTTTTCAGTTTTTAGCTTGATGGCAATTTGCTCTAACAGCGGCGCGATGCCCTCAACTGCCTGATATTTGTGGTGCTCTGGCTTTGCTAGAAAGGCAGTGATTTGCGCGATCGCTTCCGGTGGTGGTGGATAGTACACAACCCCTTGCCCCAGCGAAATCGTCCCTGGATGCTGCTGAATCATCGCAGCGATCGCTGGAATAATCGGCGATTGCACACCGTCCATACGAGATGGGTTGAACGTCATAACGACTTAGTAGCTAAACGATGATGGCTAGATTCAGAGAACTTCAAATGTCTTTACGTCAGTCTTAAGCTATGCTGCCAGATCAGACGATCGTTCGCTTACCTGTTTGTAAAAGCTGATGCCGCTTAGACCCTATCAAACCGCTTTGTGGATTGCCCTTGTCGTTTTCGTAGTGGCAGTGATTTGTTTATACACCCCGGTCAACCTGCTCTTCAACCAGGCGTTTTTGGTGATGGAACTTGGGAACCTGGGTCCCTATGCGGCATTAATCTTTGTGCTGGGGTTTGCCATCACTACAACGTTGGGCTTCCCTGGCAATGTATCAACGATCGCGGGTGGTGCCGTCTTTGGCTTGTACTGGGGAACGCTGTGGTCACTCATCGGCGCTACGTTGGGAGCCGTCGGCGCTTTCTTGTTGGCACGGTATCTCGTTCACGATTGGGCAGCACATCGCTTTGGTCAGCAGGCACTCTTACAACGGATTAACCAGGCGATCGTCCACAAGCCTATGCGCTTCATTTTGGCAGTGCGCTTTACGCCCTTGTCGCCCTTCAGCCTTGTCAATTTCCTGCTTGGCTTAACGCCCATTGATCTCAAAACCTATACGATCGGCACGTTCTTTGGCATTATTCCCCTGACAATCGTCAATACCTGGCTGGGCGTAGCGGGTAAAGAGGCATTGAGCGGGGGCGATCGTCTACCATTCTTCCTGGCACTGGGTGCACTGACGCTGCTTTCGGTGCTGCCGCTGCTGGTAAAGCAAAAACGTGTAACGCAGCCAACAACAGCACCTGAGCGTCGGAACCTGCGACTCTTTAAGTAAGTTCTACAAGCTGCCTTAGACCAGTTCTTCCTCTTTGTGAGTCAGAATTGTGCAGTCAGACGTAGGGTGCGAAACGCAAATCAACACATAACCAGCAGCAATCTGATCCTCATCCAAATAAGATTGTTCTGATTGGTCAACCGAGCCTTCAACTAGCTTGCCCGTGCAGCTAGAGCACACACCTTGACGGCAAGAAAAAGGGAGTTCCATGCCATCATTTTCAGCCGTTTCAAGAATATACGCATCGTCTGGCACTTCCACCGTTTGGTCAATGCCTTCGGCTTCGTTCGTGAGCCTGATCTTGTAAGCTGTCGCCATAGCGGTAAACCTTTTAACTAATGTTTTGGGTGAGAAAAATGAGAGCCTTGCGGCTGGCTAAAGCAGTCAAAAAAGAGGCGCGATTAAGAACGTGAAATAGAAATTCAGCTTGCTCCAACGAAAGGATGACTGAATCCACCGCAAAGTTTAGTGCAAGGCAAGCAGCCACTTCTCTATCAAGAGATAGTCACCTGCGATCGAGGCTGTCCACTTTAGGGCAGATTTAAACGATCGTGCCGATGGAGCCGTGCATTATTGATGACAAAAAAGCCCTCATCCCTTTAGAGCGCTCTTCTCAGAAGAAAGTGCAAAGGATGAAGGCTAATGACTTAGAAGAAGCTTGTAGAAGCAGTACAGGCACGATCGCCGAGTTCAGCCGATCGCTACTCAAGCATCATCCAGCGCAGCAATACCAGGCAATTCTTTACCTTCCAGCAGTTCCAGGCTGGCACCGCCGCCTGTGGAAATGTGGCTCATCTGGTCGGCAACGCCCACTTTTTCGACGGCTGCAACCGAATCACCGCCACCAATGATGGTTGTAGTGCCCGTTTTGGTGAGGTCTGCGAGGGTGCGCGCGATCGCCTCTGTACCCATAGCAAACTGGTCAAACTCAAACACACCCATCGGACCATTCCAGATCACCGATTTGCAGGTGGAAAGGGCATCCTGGAAAACTTTTATCGAGTCAGGACCAATATCCAAGCCCATCCAGCCATCGGGAATATTTTCAACGCTGACGGTTCGAGCATTCGCGTCGGCAGCAAAATTGTCCGCCACCACCACGTCAGTGGGAAGGAGAAGATCAACGCCTTTCTCTTTGGCTTTGGCTTCCAGCACTTTTGCCAGTTCCAGCTTGTCTTCTTCGACGAGGGACTTGCCCACGCTCAGACCACGCGCTTTGTAGAAGGTGAAAATCATGCCGCCGCCGATCAGCAGTTTGTCTACTTTATCCAGCAGGGTTTCGATGACGGTGATCTTGCTGGAAACTTTGGAGCCGCCAACGATCGCCGCAAGGGGACGCTGCGGGTGTTCGATCGCGTCCTGCAAAAATTGCAGTTCTTTCTCAATCAAAAAGCCAGCGACTGACGGCTTGAGATAATGCGTGACACCTTCCGTTGAAGCATGGGCGCGGTGTGCCGTGCCGAACGCATCGTTCACATACAAATCAGCGACTGCTGCCAGTTGCTTCGCGAAAGCGGGATCGTTTTTCTCTTCACCGGGATGGAACCGGACGTTTTCTAACAGCAGCACGTCGCCATTGCTTAGCTCAGCGACTTTAGCCGCTACATCGTCGCCAATGCAATCATCCGTTTTGACCACAGGCTTGTCCAACAATGTAGACAACCGATCGGCAACAGGTGTCAGGCGAAACTTATCCGAGACGCGAGCGGCATAATCATCGCCTTTGGGTCGTCCAAAATGGCTTGCCAAAATGACCTTCGCGCCTTTGGTGGTGAGGTGCTGAATCGTCGGCAAAGCAGCACGGATGCGCGTATCGTCTGTAATCTTGCCTTGATCGTCTAAAGGAACGTTAAAATCTACCCGCACGAGGACGCGCTTACCGGACAAATCAGAGGATGATAAACTGGCTAGAGTCTTCTTAGGCACCGAGAAAACCTCCTAAATGAGTCTTTTTACCTATTGTACCGAAGGACGTACCTTCGGTCTTGAATACCATGTTTAAGACTGTACTTTTTCCGATCGACCGTAGCCGTGAATCGCAACAAGCGGCCGAAACCGTTGCTGGCGTTGTTAAAATCCACAACAGCCGCTTGATTCTGCTCTCAGTTGTCGAACCGCCTGCCGAAGATGGCACCGAGGATGCGATGACCTCACCAGAGGCGATCGCTGAACTGTTGCTTGCTGCTAAGTCTCTGTTTTCGCAGCAGGGCATTGAGGCAGACGTGATCGAGCGCGAAGGTAAACCTGCTTTTACCATCTGTGACGTTGCCGATGAAGTCGATGCCGATTTAATCGTCATGGGCTGTCGAGGGCTGGGGCTGACCGATGAAGGCGTTTCCGATAGCGTCACCAATCGTGTGATCAATCTGTCGCCGTGCCCGGTGCTAATTGTGCCATAAAGAAAGTTGTGCCTTAACGAGGGAGCGATGGTCGCCAATTTCAAAACGTTGACCCCGCAAGCGTACCTGGACTGGGAGCAAGGACAGGAACTTCGCTACGAGTATGTCAACGGTGAAGTCTTCGCCATGACAGGCGGCACCATTCCTCATGGCACGATCGCGCTAAACCTTGCGACAGCGCTGAAGCCGCATCTCCGAGGTGGTACCTGCCGCGTATTTAACTCTGATATTAAGGTTGGCATCACAGAAAATGGACCCTTTCACTACCCCGATCTATCGGTAAGCTGTGATGAGCGCGATCGAGCAGCGATGCAATTTCTTTTGCATCCTTGCCTCATTGTGGAAGTGCTTTCACCGACCACTGAGGCATACGATCGAGGTGGAAAATTCGCCCACTATCGCCAAATCAAAACGCTTCGAGACTATGTACTGATTAATGTCGATCAGGTTAGCGTGGAGTGCTTTCGACTGAATGCAGCAGGTAAATGGGAATTAACTCACTCTTTGGCAGGGGATGACATTGAACTAACAAGCGTTAGTTTTCAGTGCCCGATCGCGCTGCTTTACGAGGATGTGCCCTTTCATGGCTAACATGCCCAGACTTGCTCGATTCAGTCCCGCAAGTTGATCTCAGGCAGAGAAAACCGCGTGAGTCAGCTACGATCGCTAGAGCGAATGTAATTCCTTCCTCAACGTTTGTGCTGTACTTCTCATGACTACGCCTCCCATCCAGTGGTATCCCGGTCACATTGCCAAAGCCGAAAAAGCGCTGATGGAGCAGTTGAAGCGTGTCGATGTCGTACTGGAAGTGCGCGATGCGCGGATTCCACTTTCGACAGAGCATCCTCAAGTGCAGCAATGGTTGGGCACGAAGGGTCGTGTGCTGGTCATGAATCGCATTGATATGATTCCGCTCCAGGCACGGCAGCAGTGGATTGAGTGGTTTCGATCGCAGGGCGAGGAACCGTATTTTACCGATGCTCAACATGGGAAAGGCATTGAAACTGTGTTGCACGCCGCTCAAGCAGCCGGAGAGCAGATGAACCAACGCAGGCGCGATCGTGGCATGTTGCCCCGCCCCGTGCGTGCAGTTGTCATTGGGTTTCCCAATGTCGGTAAGTCAGCGCTCATCAACCGTTTGCTGAATCGGCGGGTTGTCGATAGTGCCCGTCGTGCCGGAATCACAAAGCAATTGCGCTGGGTCAGAATTTCCGACCAAATTGAACTGCTGGATGCGCCTGGTGTATTGCCATCCCGCCTGACGGATCAGGAGGCTGCACTCAAGCTGGCAATTTGTGACGACATTGGCGAAGCCGCCTATGACAATCAGCGAGTTGCCGCCGCGCTAGTGGATATTTTGAAGGAACTGGAGGTCGAGACGGCACTGCGATCGCGCTATGACTTCGATGCCCAACCACTAACGGGTGAAAGCTATTTGCATGAACTTGCTGTTTATCGTCATCAGGGTGATGTAGAGCGCACAGCACGGCAATTGTTGAATGATTTTCGTACCGGAGTGTTGGGCGCGATCGCGCTAGAGTATCCGCCGCTGTAACGAACAGACTCAACATCGAATACCTGTGAAAAGATCAGACGCATATGGCTATCAGCGGTCAATAAAGTATCAAGTGATGATTACTGGCGCGTTGCTGATAATTGCTTGGGGACTCAGTAGAAGCCCTCAACTAGACTGACACGCTCTTAAAGCTGACCACTAACGGCTGATCGCTTTAAGCTGTTCATCATTCAAGCTGGGTATTTAGGAGGCTGAAACCCTTTACTGGCTTAGATCGCTTTGAAAATTTAAGTGCATAACAGCTTAACGGCTGATCGTTTTAAGCCCATTCAACATGCTCAACTTAATTCCATCCACTCATTTAACAGATAGATTTCTTGATAGTTGAGAAGTTTATAGATTATCGAATCATCTTTATTTACTCTTTACAGAAAATCTCCTGACCTTCAGTATGATTATGCAGAAAGCTCTTTGCTAACATCGTTTCGTCATCGTTTTTTAAGCTTCAAACACATCGTATAGGTACCTCTACTTGTGTACTTTTGAGCCTTCACACAATTCATATCAGAATTGAAAGTGGGTTCTAGAACGCTCTC